>NZ_JAUBQW010000024.1:0-58299 GCF_036701485.1 Microcoleus sp. Pol11C3
TCCTATGAGCCGAGCGAGTGCTCGCTCCCGCTCCATTTAATTAGATTGCATAACATTTTGGGGTCTTATATTTTTCACTCCTTTCAAGTCAGTTATATCATACCTCATCTTTTCGATAAATGCTATATTAAGTTTTATTAAAGAAGAAAAGTTATTGTCCCACTTAATATTAATATGAACGCTATAAAGTTTGATTTTTAACAAATAAGCAGATGGCAATGCAATTAAGTAAGGGTGAGAGATTTAATATCTCTAAAGAAGCGCCCGGTTTAAAAAAAATGGCGATCGCCCTCGGTTGGCAGGTGACAGAGGCAGGACAAAGCTACGAGATTGATGTCTCGGCGTTTATGCTAGGTGCTGACGGCAAAATACCTAACGAGCAATATTTTATCTTTTACAATAATCTGCAATCCTTTGACAGTTCGGTACTGCAATCGATTCCTGACAAAAATAACCGAAGTCAAGAGAATAAGACTATTTACGGCATTATCTTAGAAAGAGTTAATCCTGAAATTGAGGAAATAACTTTTGTTGTGACTATTCACGAAGCACAGAAATTTAATGCAAATTTTAGCAATATCAAAAATGCTTTTATCAAAATTAGCAATTTGGATACAAAAAGCGAACTGGTTCGCTATGAATTAAAAGAGAACTTTTCGCTAGAGACTGCTGTAGAATTTGGTCGTTTGTATAGAAAGAATGGAGAGTGGAGATTTCAGGCGGTAGGAGCAGGATATCAGGCAGGATTGCAGAGTTTTGTTGACAAGTATTGCAGCTAAAGTAGTAATAATATTGCTCCACTTCCTCACGAGTTGGCAGCGGGAACAGCAGATGATTTGCAGTTCCGGGCTGGGGAGTTGGAGGTGAAGCCAGAACCGGAAGCGGAACAGTCTCGTCTTGAGCTTTTGGTAACTTTGTTACCTTGCTACTTATAGCAATCCTAAATGATTCAGATAAATTTGTAGGGGTAGTGCCAAGAGTGCCTACCCCCTATCTATCGGGGAACCGGGCGTGGGATTGCCCCTACAATAATTATGCAAATGATTTAGGATTGCTATAGTTCTGAAAATGCTCAAAACTCATGTCAAATTAAGTTCACTTGTAGAAACCGGTTTTGGCAGAAAGCCCGGTTTTTACTTAGGTAATTTTCTCTAAGTAAATATCAATAAATTCGGAGACAGGCAGCAGATACTTTTTATCCAGCCCGCGATTAGATAAAGTATGTTAAATTTCATTAATTAAAGAACTTCTTGCGGCACTTAACCTTAAGATGAGTAGTATAAAATTTTATGTTTAACAAGTCAGCAGATGGCAATGCAATTAAGTAAGGGTGAGAGATTTAATATCTCTAAAGAAGCGCCCGGTTTAAAAAAAATGGCGATCGCCCTAGGTTGGCAGGCGACAGAGGCAGGACAAAGCTACGAGATTGATGTCTCTGCCTTTATGCTAGGTGCTGACGGCAAACTACCTAATGATAAATATTTTATCTTTTACAATAATCTGCAATCCTGTGACGGTTCGCTACTGCAATCGATTCCTGACAAAAATAACCTAGGTCAAGAAAAGAAGACTATTTACGGCGTTATTTTAGAGAAAATTAATGCTGAAATTGAGGAAATAACTTTTGCGGTCACTATTCACGAAGCAGATAAGATCAAGGCAAATTTTAGCAATATCAAAAATGGTTTTATCAAAATTACCAATTTGGATACGGGAAGCGAACTGGTTCGCTATGAATTAAAAGAGAACTTTTCGCGAGAGACTGCTGTAGAATTTGGTCGTTTGTATAGAAAGAATGGAGAGTGGAGATTTCAGGCGATAGGAGAAGGATATCAGTCAGGATTGCAGAGTTTTGTTGACAAGTATAAAAGCGGAAACAGCAATAATATTGCTCCCATTAGTAGAGAGTTGACAGCGGGAACAGCAGCAGATGATTTGCAGTTGCCTGCTTGGGATTTGGAGGTGGAACCCGAACCGGAAGCGGAACAGTCTCGTCAGACTCGAAGGGTACAGCCATCACGAATTAACAATCAAGTTAATAATAATTCGCGAAGCCGCAAAATACCTGCAGCTTTATTAGCAGGTTTAGGGGTTCTGGTGTTGGGAACAGGTGTAGGGATGATCGCCTTTTTTATGCGATCGGGAAATGAAACGCTGAAGCAAGCGAAAATACTGGCAGTTGAAACGCAGAATGCAGCGAAAGCAACCGATGTCAATCTGCTCAGAAGTTTCGATAAACGACTTAAAGAAACGATCGCGAATTTAGAGAAAATTCCTAACCTCCCCGGCTTTGGGTATCAACAAGCTAGTGCTGATTTGCTTAAACTGCGCCCGAGTTTGCTTCCTGTACAGCAAAACTTACAGGCGGCAGAAAGTCTAGCAACGGCTCAAAAATTGGCGATGGAAGCTGCTGTGGTTGTGCAAAAACCGCCTCATCCGATCGAAGTTTGGCAGCAGTCGCAAAGTAAATGGCAACAGGCGATCGCACTTTTAGAAGCGATCGATTCACGTACACCCGTTTATAATCTAGCTCAAAATAAGTTATCTAATTACCGGGCCAATCGCGCTGTTATCAGTCAAAGAGTTGCGCTAGCTCAAAAAGCTGCAAATTTCAGCAACCAAGGTTCTTTGAAAGTTCAAAAGGGAGATGTTCCGGGGGCGATCGCAAATTTTACTCAGGCTTTAGCGCTGAATCCGAACATACCTCAAGCTTACCTCGGATTGGGAATTGCTACTGGCCAACAGGGAAACAAGCAGCAGGCAATTTACAATTACGATCGAGCGCTGCAATTTAATCCTAACTTGGCAGAAGCTTATTTCGGTCGCGGTCAAGCATACTATGAATTGGGAAACAAGCAAAAGGCGATCGGGGATTACGAACAAGCTATTCGCGTTAATCCTAATTATGGTTTGGCTTATTTGGAACGAGGTGCTATTCGCTGTATGTTGGGAACTAAATCGCAAGCAGTATCAGATTTCAAACAAGCTGGAGAACTTTTCTCAAAGCAAGGAGACGGCAAGAATTACAAATTAGCACAAAGCTTTATTAAAGATTGTCAGGAACCGATTGCAGAGGCTGCAATCTGCGATTATCGAAGGAAGATAGACTCCTTCGGCCGACCTTGCGGTCGATCTGTTAATGTTCCGATTATAATTAGAAGAAAATCCGCGACTGCTACCTCAAACTCTGAGTCTACTGCTGTTAAAAACAATAGCAGCGTTGAAAAAATCTCGCCTGCCAATTCTGATAGCAGCAGCACAAGAACTCGCAGCAGGAGAAGAAGTAAAAGGTAAACGCCTGTTGCATTAGTTAAGAGATGACAAAATCTGCTGGTAAGCATCGATGGTTTGCTGGGCGATCACATCCCAGTTATAATGCTTTTTGGCATACTCTTTGCCATTCAATCCCCGCCGCTGGCGCTCCTGCGGATTGAGAAGTGCTGATTTGATTGAATTGGCGATCGCCCCTACTTCCAAAGGCCCCACCCAACCAGCTTCTGCTTGCTGTATGTTTTCCGCAATATGTATGCGATCGGAAATGGCGACAGGTACACCCGCGGCCATCGCTTCTGCTACAGCAATGCCAAAGTTTTCGTAATAAGAAGGCAATACAAATAAGTCGGCTTGTGTCAACAGTTCAACTTTTAAATCACCGCTCACAAAGCCAGTTATTGTTGTGTATTTTGCTAAGCTTGAATTCTGAATTTGTATTTTAATTTGTGTTTCATAATCAGCATCTTGGGGATTTGAACCCGCTAAAATAAAGTGAAACTCTATGCCCGATGCCAAAATACTTTCTAATGCTGGAATTAATAAATCAATCCCTTTTTTAGGTTCAATTCGCGACATAAACAATATGATTGGGACTTGAGATTCCCGCAATCTCTTAGGAAACAAACCTGCTGTCACCCCCAATGGAATCACCAAATCCCGTGGCACAGGCATCTTGCCTGTGCAGTCCAAATCCCGTGGCGCAGGCATCTTGCCTGTGAAGTCCAAATCCTGTGGCACAGGCATCTTGCCTGTGCTGCCAAAACCAAATCTTTCTGAGATTTTAGCCTCTTCTTTACTTGTGAAATGAATTGCGGCTGCCCCTGCTAAATTAGGGCGTTCTAAAAGCGTGGCATAAATCTGTTTCAAGCGTTTTTTTTTCTGCAAATCCGCGGGGTCAAGCATACCGCAGGGACGGATAATATATGGCAAATGATGATATCTTGCAATTGTAGCCGCGAGGGTAGTTACTGGTGAGAAAAGAGCGTGAATGTGAGCCAGGTCAAAGTGTCGCGCATTTTCATTTAACCACTGCAATAAACTCAGAGAAAACTTATATCTACGAAACGGAGAACAGCGGAAATAAATAATTTGATAACCGTTTTGTTGTATTGGTTCATTGAGAGGGACATCTAAGGGATGTTGACCGATATCTCCGTTAGAATCTGTGGTGATAATTGTGACATCAATACCTTGGAGAGCAAGAGCCGCAGAAAGTCCGATTACCATTTGACTCGGCCCGCCGTAGACAAGGGAAATTGAGGGGATAATTTGGAGAATCCGCATGGGGGATAGTTCTTTCAATCAAAATATCAACATCTCCCATGACAAATTTAATTATCTGGAAAAGGCTGCCCGTCTAGCTGTTCAGCTTCCTCTCTCTTTGTGGCTGTAATTTGGGTATTGTGAGATATTTTCTTGGAAAATTCATACATTTCACTGGCTTTGGCTTCTGCGGTTTTCACAATTTCCAGAATTTCCAGGAGTTGGCTTTCATCAGGTAATTGTTTCATGGCAATACTTCTAATCTCTCAACTACTTTGTCAATCATAATTTTCGATTCAGGAGCCATATGCAGCAAGGCTGCTAAATAATCTCCTGCTTTTTGAACATCTTCATCTGGTACGCCAGCCATCAATATATTGCCCACAATGTGCTCGGCTTGTAAGCGAACTCCTGATACGCAGAATTGAAAATTACTGATGGAAGAAAAGTATTGCATCAGTATTTCATTCTGGGGAAAAAGAGACATTGCTCTTCTAAGTGCAAAAAGTCCCTGCGTTGCTTGGCGATCGGTATCGTCTAGTACCTGGTAGAGTTCGCTAACCAAAGAGCGTATGTCGGAAGGAATAGACATTTACCACAGTTTTTTTTATTTAACACTTGCATTATACTGCTAAAAGTTACAGCAATTCTTTGTAAAATTCCAACAACTGCTCAGCTAAAGCTTTATTTGTATAATTGCTCATCGCTCTATGATAACCCCGATCGCCCAAATTTTCCGCCAACTCCTGCCGCTCCATCAATTGCTGCAAACACTCTCGCAAAACCCCTGCATTTCCCTCGGGGAATACTAACCCCGCATCGCCGATGACGTGGGGAATTTCCCCGCAGTCGGAACCAATAACCGGAATTTTACAGGCCATCGCTTCGATTAAAACGTGACCGAATTGTTCTTTCCAGCCCACAGTGGTCAAAGTTTTGAATTTATAGCTGGTTTGCGAGGGCAATACCAAACAGTTCATTAAGTTAATGTAGGGGGGAATTTCTTCGTGGGCAACGCTTTCAACCCAGATTATTCGGTCGCTTATTCCCCATTCAATACATTTTTCGGCCAGGTGGGTCCGCAATTTTCCTTGTCCTACTAACAGCCACTTCCAAGAGCTTTTTTTCAACCCTGCCAAGGCTTCAGCTAAAGTTAACAGTCCTTTTTCTTCTACAAATCGCCCTACGAATCCTACCACAAAATCCCTCGGTTCAATGCCGAACCTGCGCGATAAATCATAATCTTTACCACTGCGGCGAAACAAAGTTTCATCTACTCCGAGTTGCGGCATTACTTTTACCGCACCTTGATAGCCCCGCTGCCGCAAAATTGTAGCTCCATCTAAGTTACCTGCAATAATTCCGTCCGTGTGCTGAAGATTGTAATTTTCTAAGACAGACACAGGCCAATTCAATCGATAAGGGAGATTCCACCAGGTAAATAATATATTTTTTGCTTGCAGTTTGAGCCGTTTATTTAGTAAGATTAACTGAGCGCAAGCGATGGATTTTGAACCTTGTTCAACTTGGATAATCTGGGGTCTAAACTTGTGCAAAAGTTCAATTAAATCTATACCAAAAGTTAGTAAACCTTGATTATTTTGACTAAAGTTGGAGACAGGAATTACTTTAAATGAACCTTTTTGATAAAATTGCGTTTCTATAATTTTATTTTGTACGCCTCCGGGTTTCCAACGCTGCGGCACTACAAGTGTTACTTCAATATCGGGTTCTAGGTTGGCTAATATCTTGAATTTTTCCCGATTAATGTCCACAATATAGGTGTGACTAGCCACGAGAATTCTCATTTATCGGGAAGGGCCCATGGGAATAGGTAATTATTGAGCGTTAATCTTATCTTGATGGCTATAACTTTGTCCATCATTCCACAGAGATTGAATTAGTGTATTTATAGCACTGAGAAAACCCAGGATATAAAAAGCAAATCTAGTTAGGATTTTAATGGGCGAGGCACTTTTATAACAAGGCGGATTCCCCAAAACGTGGCAGTCAAAGAGTTTGGCGAAAAATCGCAGGCATTGAAAGGCTGTTAAATTTTTCAATCCCATTAGAAAGTGATTGTGATAAAATGTGACTTGATACTTGATCGATCGCGTGCTGACATCGTGACATCCGCCGCTCTCTTCGCCTAAATGAACTAAACAGGCATTGGGATCGTACCAAATTTTCATGCCAGTCGATCGCAATCTCAAACAAAAATCCGACTCCTCCCGCACCGCACTGCCTGCAAACCGCTCGTCAAACCTCAGCCCGCATTCGGCAAAAACCTGCCGGCGAAAAGACATATTACAGCCTCTAGCCGAGAGCACCTGCTGCGGTTTTACTGTATGCACCAAATCGATAAAATACCAGGCAATGCCCGCATCCATCGCTTCTCTTGGCAAATATTCGATAGCCAAATCGCCTCCAGAATTATCCAGTTTCATTCTGTCAAAAACCCTGCCCGCCACACATCCCACATCCGGTTTTTCTAAATAGTTGCCAGCGTGAGCCGCCAAAAAACCATCGGGCAATTTTACATCATCATCAATAAATAAAATAATCTCTCCAACTGCGCGTCGCACTGCATAATTTCGAGCAGCCGGCAAACTCGCCCAATCTACTCTAAACCAGCGAATTTTGCCAGCATTTGCCAATTCCTCTAAATAAACTTGAGTTTCTGATTCGTGGGTGCGAGTTTGATCAATTACCAGCACTTCAAAATTCGGGTAATTTTGCCGAATCGCATCAGCCAATGTCTCTCGCAGGGGCTGCTCGCGGTTGTAGGTGGGTATCACAACAGAAATCATCATCACACAATTGAGTGAAAATAAAGTTAAGGGTAGGCAGGATGCCTGCCCCACTCGTTATTTTTGGAGAAGTTGATTAAAACTCGAAATTAATAGTTATAAATTTTGATTTCTGAATTTTGAATTAAAGGATTTCAACTCAAAACTCAAAACTCAAAATTCAAAAGTTTTAGCAATTCCCCATTTCCATCAGATAGCTATGTGTTGCCCAACGGCTAAAACTAAATTTTCAGTCCAGAAATTAGCCAATTCGGCGCTAGCAGCTTCCACCATAACTCGCATTAGCGGTTCAGTACCAGAAGCGCGAACCAAAACCCGTCCCTGTTCTCCCATTGCAGTTGTAGCACGTTCGATCGCACTTTGCATTGCCTCGCACTCCTGCCATTTCAGGCGTTTTTCGCGATCGTCCACCCGAATATTTCGCAGCAACTGCGGATAAGTTTGGAAACTGCCACTTACCAATTGTGCCAAAGATTGCCCGGACTGGCGCACCAGCGAAGCCAAATGCAAAGCTGTCAGCAAACCGTCGCCGCTGACACCGTAATGCGGACAAAGAATGTGTCCCGATTGTTCACCGCCCAACATCGCACCAGTGCGCTGCATTTCAGCGTGAACGTACTGATCTCCCACGTCGGTTCTAGTTAGTTTGCCCCCCAATTCTTCCCAAGCTCGCTCGAAGCCGAGGTTAGCCATTACAGTAGAAATAATTAAATTGGATGGTAACTGTTGGGAGTCGCACAACTGCCGACCCCACAGATAAAGAATGTAATCGCCGTCAATCGCTCGACCTTTGTTGTCAACACCTAAAACTCGATCGGCATCCCCGTCAAAACCAAATCCCAAATCAGCATTGTGTTCCAAAACCGCCGCTTGCAAACTGTCGAGATGAGTAGAACCGCAGTTAACATTAATACGAGATCCATCAGGAGAGTCGTGCAAACAGATCACATCCGCCCCCATTTGCGCGAACACCGCCGCTGCCAAACCCGCGGCCGCCCCCCAAGCCAAATCCAAAACTATCCGCATTCCCTGCAAATTCATCTGTTGCAGCGAATCACAGAGCGAAGTAGCATAATCTTTCACCAACTCTGAGCGATGGTAGTGGTGTCCCCAACCCAAGCTAGCAACCGGAACCTTTGCCCCCCGGATTCCCGCTTCGATTTGTTCCTGCAACTGCTGCGACAGCTTCGAGCCGTTTGATCCGAAAAATTTAATGCCGTTGTCTTCTGGGGGATTATGGCTGGCAGAAATCATCACTCCGCCGACAGAATCCGAAACGCTTGCCAGATAAGCAACGCAGGGAGTGGGACACAATCCCAAATTCCACACTTCCAAACCGGCGGCCGTCAAACCCTCTGACAGTGCCATTGCCAGCATATCGCTGGAATTCCTGCTGTCTTGCCCCAAAATCACAGGCCCCTGGTTGGGGGAATGTTGCCGTAGAACTTGTCCCGCCCAGAAGCCAACTTGCAGGGCTAGGGGTGCATTCAGCAATTCTCCAACTTTCCCGCGAATGCCGTCTGTGCCGAAGAGTTTGGTATTTGGCAGGGAGAGGCTATCTCCCGCCAGAATCGTATCGCGTTTGGCTGGCTGTACCGAGTTAACAGCTTGAAACTCGCTGCCACGATGGCGCGAAGGTGTCTGAACCATATTCACTCCTTTAGGAATATTCACACTCACACTTTGCAGTTTATGTTACAACTGAAAGTCTTTATTTTCAGCGTAAACTCCATTTATTTCGTCGATTGCTTAGACAACTTGCTCTGACAACCTACGCACAAAGCTTAACTTCATCGGAAAAATTTGTATTGTATCCAAGGGAAAAACTTTGAGTCCCGGGCGCGCGCGCGCGCCACGAAATCGGGTTTCTTTCTGTCTCCAGACGTTACGCTGCTGCTGCTTGAGCCTGTCAGCAACTGCGGGTATAGAAGGTTAATGCTGTATTGCCGTATATTTTATGGCGGCAAATTTCTAGGCCGGAAATCGGTTGTATCGATCGCTCCGGGCTGTGTTCGACGGCCATTTCGCCGAGGAGTGCTAGCATTTCTTGGCTGGCGATCGTGCTTAACACAGGTTCGTACAAGTCGCTGGCGTAGGGCGGATCGAAGTAAATGCGATCGAACTGCTGCCCCGCTAGTGTCGCCAATTTCGCCGTCGCGTTTCCCCGCAGTATTTGGAATGTTTGGGACGAGTCTGCTATTTGCTCCCAGTTTTCGCGGATAATCGCACAAGCTTTCGCCGACTGTTCGATGCCAGTGACACTCGCGGCTTGACGACACAAAGCTTCTGCACCCATCGAACCACTGCCGGTACAAATGTCAAGCCATCTGCAATCTGCGATCGTCCCTTGCCAAATATTAAATAAAGCTTCTCTGACTCGCGAAGGTGTCGGGCGAGTTGCGAGTCCCGACAGAGTTTTGATTTGGCGATTGCCACTGATTCTCAGACTCATACAATTTTAGACTTTACATTTTAGATTTTAGATTGGGGATGACTGACTAAATATGAATTTGGTGCATACTTACAATTGCATTCTTTATTGAAACTGGTATCATTGAAAACTATAAACACCCGGTTTATACCACAAACCGGGTTTTGTACAAATCGCCTAAGCAGGGACTTTTTCCCTCACCAGACTGACAAAATTTGACAGCATTTGCAATCCCGTACTCGAAGACTTTTCCGGGTGAAATTGCACGGCCATCAGATTGTCTTTAGCTATAGCCGCCGTCACGTTTTGACTACCGTGAGTCACAATTGCCGATCGCACTTCCAAATCCACCGGATCGACATAATAAGAATGCACGAAATAAACCCAAGGATCAGACGGTAAATTTTGCCACAGCGGCAAATTCGGCTGAGTAAATTCCAATTGATTCCATCCCATGTGGGGAATTGTCAAACCCGGTTCCGATCGAAATCGGCGCACTTTTCCCGCAATAACGCCCAATCCCGGTTCTACGCCTTCTTCTGAACTTTCAAACAGAATTTGCAAACCCAAACAAATGCCTAAAAAAGGTTTTCCCGAGGCGATCGCCCTTTTTATCGGTTCTATCAAATTGCGCGATCGTAAATTCTGCATTGCCGGGTCAAACGAACCCACCCCTGGCAAAACCACCGCATCAGCCTGCTCGATTATAGCAGGAGAATCTGTAATTTTTGGCACTGCACCCACATTTTCCAAGCCTTTACAGACCGAGTGCAGATTGCCCATGTCATAGTCTACTACTGCAATGACAGACATTGACTTACTTGCCTTATATTATCAATATCAGTATTATTGCACAAATATGACGGCGAAAATCCTGCTAACCTCATTTGATACTTGGCTTCCCCATCAGAAATCCAACTCTTCGGACGACTTATTAGCCAAGATTTCCCAAATCAAATCTTTGCCTGATTCCCTGACTTTTTTGAGGAAACTGCCGGTTGATTTTGAACTAGCGCCCAAATTGGCGATCGCCCAAATCAACCAACTCCGACCAGACACTATTATCTGCTGCGGCATGGCCAAAAGTCGGCAAAAATTAACCGTAGAATCTTGCGCTTGTTGCGATAGCGACATTCTGAAAACAGCAGTTAATCTCGAACCGCTAGTCGCTGATTTAGCTGCAACAGAAATCAGTCACGAAGCCGGAAAATTTGTATGCGAAGCTCTGTATTATGCGGTTTTAAAGCATATTTGCGATTCTCAAATAGCCGCTAAATGTATTTTCGTACACGTACCAATTTTAACTGCCGACAACGCTGACAGAATTGTCGCCGATTTTCTATTAGTTATGCGACGGCTAACTCTGGCAAGTAATAAATAGGTCGCTCTAATTCAAATTAAAAATTTGTTTAGTATTCAGAAACCCGGGCTGTTAAAGAAACCGGGTTTCTCAGTGTTAGTTTTTTTTACTAACAACTGCCAACTGCCAAGTCATTAGCCGCCGTAATTCCAACCAGTGCTTTCTAGCAGCAACGGATTGCCTTCTCGGTGGACACCGGCTGCCAAAACTTCTCCCACATAAACCGTGTGATCCCCGTGTTCCACAGCACCGACAACTTTGCATTCGATGTAACCCAGAGAATCCGAGATAATCGGACAACCAGTTTCCGCGCCGGGATAAAATTCTACATCCTCAAATTTATTGCCAACGCGGCGCTGCTGCTTGAAGAATTTCTGGGCTAACTCTTTTTGCCCTGCTTCTAGGAAACTTAAAGCAAAGACACCGCTGGCTTTGATCATGCCGTGGGATTTGGAGTCTTGTTTAACGCAGTTGACAACTAAGGGAGGGGTAAAGGAAGATTGCATCACCCAGCTAGCGGTGAAACCGTTGACTTCCTCCCCGTCTTTGACACCGCAGATGTACAATCCGTGAGGGATTTTCCGCAAGATGGTCTTTTTAGCTTGTTCGTCTAGCACGGGCTTACCTGTTCGATCGATAATTCTACATCGATCAGTTTACCTTTGTCGGGCCCACAAACCCACCTGTCTTAAGGGCGATCGCCATACCGCAACTTTTGAGATTGCCAATATTGTTTTTTTGGATACCAAATCTTCTGCTTCCCCCAACATTTATTTTTATTAAGTTAAATTAAATTGCTCGGATTTTTTTGAAACTAACTATATAGTGTGTTAAAACTTTAGCCATTAATATTGCTATCTCAACGTAGTCGCTCAAGTCGTTAACAAAATCGGAGAGAATTCGATGACAGAATCGTTTAAGCGGAACTTTGGTTTAGGTCTTTTAGCCGTCAGTATATTATCTCTAATTTGTTTCGGCATAGTAGGGATTGGCAGAGACGGCCCGTTCAATGCTGACGGTGCCGTCCTTTATGCTGCTGGACGTGCTTGGCTGAAGGGTTTAAATGCCTACAACCACGATATGCTGACTCAAAGTGTAGCAGGAATACTTGAAACTGGCAGTCTGGAAACTGCCGCTTTCTTTTATCCTCCTCAATCGGCAGCACTGTGTATGTTGGCCGGTGTTTTCGATTACTCGGTTGGCAAGTTCATCTGGCTAGGACTCAACTTGCTGTCAATCGCAGCTATTATTTTCATGACTATTCGTACCGTCAATCAACATCAAAATAATAGTGAAAATCACCTGGGCGGTTGGATTATGGCTGCGATAATTATCGGCAACCCATTCACGGCCCACGTTGTGTGGATGGGTCAAACTTCTTTGATGGCTTTTGCTGCGACAATGGCTGCTTGGTTTTTCAGCCAGCGGGAAAAATTTGTATGGGCAGGAATCTGTTTAGGTATCGCCAGTTTTAAGCCACAACTATGCTTATTGCTCGGTATTTGGTTTTTGCTAGAACGGAACTGGAAAATATTAGCTGTAGCCTTCGCAACGGTTACAATTATGAGCGCTTACCCATTGGTGCTGTACGGCGGGCCCGTTGGGATGCTGGCAGGGTGGCATCAAGGAATTCAAGACAGCTATACCTCTTTGCCTTTCAATCAACCCGGGTTTCAAGATAAAGTTGGTATGGAAAGTCTTTTCGCTTCTTTCGGCTTGAAGATACCGGCTATCAAGATTGTGGCAGTAATTTTAACGGTTCTGCTGTGGGTGTTCCGCAATACAATTAATCGAGAAGATGTCTTTGCTGTGCTGATGGGTATATCCTTCACATTTCTCGGATATACTCACGTTTACGATTATGTAGGTTTGTTCCCCATCCTGACATCGCTGTGGCTGTATTGCAGCAATAACCGCAATGCTTTGCTCAGCAGTATTACTTTAGTTTTTCTGCTCTTTTTCCCGAGACGAATATTTTTAGCAGCGGGTCTACCTTTTTTGATTCACTGGAGAACAATTGTTGTTTTGATGCTGGTAGTTGGTGTTCTTGCATTCAGCATGAAAGCTAAATCCAGTCAAGGATTTCAGCAAGAAATGGCTTGATTTTCGCAGAGTTGCCAGGGGCAGAAATTATCATAAGAGGCGCTTGCCTCATAAACCCGGTTTATACGAAAAAATCATGGTTGGGCGACTACATATCTACGAATAAACCGGGTTTATGAACCTCAAAACTCATCGAGAGGCGAAGGGGTGCAAAGAACGAAGAAATCTCAAAACTATTGTGCAACTCCGTGCTTCTTAAACCAATCTTGCATCCGTTTCCAAGCATCCTCAGCTTCTTTTTCTCGGTAACTGGGGCGATAGTCAGCGTTAAAACCGTGGGGCGTATCTGGATAAAGCACAATTTCGGAACCGCTGCTACCAGTTTTGAGAACTTCCCGCATTTTCTCGACTGTATCGCTGGGAATTGACTCGTCTTTGTCGCCGTAAAGCCCCAAGACAGGCACTTTCAAATTTGCTGCCAGGTTGATCGGCTGTTTGGGAGTTAAAGCCGTAGAATTGCCAACCAAACGCCCGTACCAAGCCACTCCTGCTTTGACTTTTGGGTTGTGGGAAGAGTACAGCCAAACCATTCGGCCACCCCAGCAAAATCCTGTAATTCCCAACTTATTAATATTGCCTTTTGCTGACTTTTGTGCCCACTCTACGGTAGCATCTAAATCGGACATAGCTTGAGCGTCAGGAACTTTCGAGACAACTTTACTGATAATTTCTTGAATGTCAGTAATTTTAGAAACATCACCTTGACGGGCAAACATTTCTGGGGCGATCGCTAAATAACCTAATTTGGCCAAACGGCGGCAAATATCTTGAATGTGGGCGTGAACTCCGAAGATTTCTTGAATTACTAAAATTACTGGAAAATTGCTGCCGGTGGCTGGCATTGCTCTGTAGGCTGGAATTGAGCCTTCTTTTACCGGAATTTTTACCTCACCTGCTATTAAACCAGCAGCATCGGTATTGATAACGGCAGCCGCAATAGGATGAACTGCTAAGGCAAATCCGGCGCTTAATGCGGTGACAGTGATAAATTGTCTGCGAGTTAAATCAGTCATGGCGATTTTAGATTTTAGATTTTAGATTGGGGAATTGAGAATTGGGAATTGGTAATTGGTTATTTCATAATTGCTCCTTTTTCCTTCTTCCTTCTTCCTTCGAGGGTCGGAAAAGCCGATCGTGTTCTGGATGGTACAAGCGCGATCGCCCTTGTGCTGATTTTCCCAACGCCGGACTAATAACATACATTGTCGTTCTGATCAAATTATTTTCGCGGGTAGCAACTGCCATTCTGTCAAGGGGAACTAGCACAATTTTTTCATCGGGCCAGCCCAACCGATAACAAATCGCTACAGGCAAATCCGGTGGGTAATGTTCCATCAATTTAGCTTGAGCCTGTTCGACATGGCGGGCGCTCAAATACAGACACAAACTCGCTTGATGAGCCGCTAAACTCGCCAATTCTTCGCGTTCAGGTACTTCTGTTCTGCCGCTAATTCGCGTCAAAATAATTGTCTGCACAACTCCCGGAACTGTCAACTCAATTTTAAGTTTAGCTGCGGCAAGTTGGAAAGCGCTAATTCCCGGGATTACCTCAAAAGCAATTCCCTCGGAGGCCAAAGCTTGCATTTGTTCGCCGACAGCCCCGTAGAGACAGGGATCGCCCGAATGGAGACGGACGACGCTTTTCCCGTCGCGCACTCGCTCCAACATCAAAGGTACAATCTCTTCGAGGGTCTTATCCGCAGTTTGGATCACTTCAGCATCCGCGCGCACACCCTGCAAAATTTGCTCTGGAACTAGCGAATCAGCAAATAATATGACATCGGCCGCAGCCAGTAATTTTTGAGCCTTAACAGTCAACAAATCCGGGTCTCCCGGGCCTGCACCTACAATGTATACCCCTGGAATTAGGGCTTCAATCTCTGTCAAACTCATTGCTGCTAAAAAATTTGCTAAATTTACGGACGCTTCCGGATGTACCTATTTTGGTTGGAAGTAAGAGATGGTAGATGCACCCTGGTTTTGACCCCTAGAGACTAACCTCTCTGGGGTTTTTTATTGATCCTCTGGCAATTTCTGAGTGATCTTTGCCCGATCTCTATTGGGGGAGACAACATCAGGTAAAGGTCGATCGAGCAAATAAAGCCAAGCCAACCCGCCTAACCCTAAAACAATCCCAGTCAAGCTTACCATTTGCGCCGTCCGCAGCGGCCCGAACATCAAACTATCAGTCCGCAACCCTTCAATCCAGACTCTACCGGAACTGTAAGCTGCGATATAAACCAAAAACAAAGCACCAATTTTCAATCGAATTTTGCCCTGCAAATCGCTGAAGAATAAAGTTAGAAGCAACCCAAATACTGTCAGATTCCACAGGGATTCGTAGAGAAATGTGGGGTGGAAGTATTCAAAATTAGCGTAGGCGGGCGGGCGGCGGTTTGGGGGAATATAGAGTTTCCAAGGCAAATCTGTAGGACTGCCAAAAGCTTCGGAGTTAAAGAAATTTCCCCAGCGTCCTATCGCCTGACCGAGAATTGCCGAAGGCGCGATTAAATCTGCCAATTGCCAAAAAGAAACTCGCTGAATTTTCGCAAAAATTAAAGCTGCGATCGTGCCACCCAAAATCGCCCCGTGAATGGCAATTCCGCCTTTCCAAATCGCAATAATATCTTCAGGCCTCTGGGCGTATTGCTGCCACTCAAAAGCTACGTAATAAATTCGAGCACAGGGAATAGCGCCCAGAACCAGCCAAATTGCCAAATCACCCAATAATTCCGGGTTGACGCGGCGTTTTTGGGCCAAGTATTGGGACAGACTGACCCCAATCAAGACGGCAGAAGCTATCAACAGCCCGTACCAGCGGATGGCTAGGGGGCCGAGTTGAAAGATAATCGGGCCTGGGGATGTAAATTGAAACGCTAAGGGCAGCGCCAGAATATTTAGCACCATAAAAGTTGCATTAATTGTGATGGAAAGCTGTCAAATTTGCATACCCTTTAACAAACTCCAGAGTTTATTTTAGGTGGGTATGGTCATTTACACGCAATATTTGGGGAATTTTGCCAAAAATTAACTTTGTTGCGGACACTGGTGTCTGGAGTTTTCTTTGTGAGTCCACAATAAGAGTGCCCTAACCCCCTTTTTTAAGAGGGGAACCGGATTATCCTCAAATTCCCCCTGATTAAGAGGGATTTAGGGGATCGAGACTTCACCTTTTTGATGATTAACGGCAGCTTTGGTCGAGAAGTTTTAATATAGAGAATGGCTTTAAATTTTCTGATGACCTATGTCTCCTACTTCCGTTTCTCAGGTGTACTCTTCTGGTAATTCCAAGGGTGCGAATCAGTCTCGCAAGACTGCTGCTTTGGCTGTTGAGTCGGGTAAAATTCCGCCCTTGCTGGGGGCGAGTTTAGCTGAGTTAACGGAGTGGGTGCAGCAGCAGGGACAACCGGCTTATCGCGGAAAGCAGTTGTACCAGTGGATTTATGAGAAAGGTGCGCGATCGATCTCTGACATTTCTGTATTCTCGAAACAGTGGCGCGAGACTGTTGCTAAAATCCCGATCGGGCGATCGACCATTCATTTGCGATCGGTCGCACCAGACGCCACGGTAAAGTATCTCTTAAAATTGGCAGACGGTCAAATCATTGAAACAGTCGGCATTCCCACCGATAAACGGCTGACTGTCTGCGTCTCCGCCCAAGTTGGCTGCGCGATGGGCTGCGACTTTTGCGCTACCGGAAAAGGCGGTTTCAAGCGCAATTTAGAAGTAAACGAAATCGTCGATCAAGTCTTGACAGTACAGCAAGACTTCGGCCGCAGAGTCAGCCACATCGTATTTATGGGAATGGGCGAACCCCTGCTGAATTTCGATAATGTTGTAGCTGCTGTCAAGTGTTTGAATCAAGACGTAGGAATTGGACAGCGAAACATCACCATTTCGACAGTCGGAATTCGCAATCGCATCAGCCAACTAGCTGAACATCAACTGCAAGTTACCCTCGCCGTCAGCCTCCACGCTTCTAATCAAAGATTACGCGAAGAGTTAATTCCTAGCGCCCGCCCTTATCCTTTGGGTGAGTTAATCGCAGAATGCCGTGAATATGTGCGATCGACGGGGCGCAGATTAAGTTTTGAATACGTGCTTTTAGCTAATGTAAATGACTTGCCGGAACACGCAGCCGAGTTAGCAAGTCAGTTGCGCGGTTTTCAGTGTCATGTCAATTTGATTCCTTACAATCCGATTCAGGAAGCTGAATATCAGCGACCGACTCCCAATCGAATTAACAGTTTTGTTTCGGTTTTGAAGGAGAAGAAAATTGCAGTTAGCGTCCGGTATTCTCGCGGCTTAGAAGCAGATGCTGCCTGCGGACAATTGCGGGCTTCTGAGGTTGAGAATTGAATTTTTAACTCCTAAAAATTGTCGTAGGATGCGTTAGACCTGAGATATTGCACCATTCTCAATTAGCCTTTTGCGGGCGGGCAGGATGCCCACCCCACAAGAAGAAAACTCCGTCTTTGTGGAAGAGGCATCTTGCCTGTTCTTGAGAATGGTGCAAGATGTGAGTTAGACCGCGTTATTTTATCAATCATCCATAAACTACTTTGTAACGCACCATACTAACTCTCTACAAGCGTTTAACAAGTATCCACCGCAACTCCAACGGCGGCGTTTCTTGCACAGAAAATAAATCGCGCCCGCTGGCCCAACTCACAAACCAATGAGTCGGCGGCCACGCAGACTCCGGCAAATGTTTTTGTTCGTATTCAATCACAGATTGATCAGAAATAATTTCTAACGGCAAACCCTCTATTGCTGCTTGCAATTCTTGTCTGGTAATCAGATAAGACCAACACAATTCAGACATTTGTTTTGCCATCTCGTCCGGTTCGTACCCATCTACAGCTAAGAAAGCACTGAATAATATAAACCCGCCGCTTAAAACAGCATCTGACATTTTGCCGAGGAAAAGACGAATTTGTTCGGGGTAGCGGAAATGAGAGAGAACTTCGGTAGCAATTGCTAATTTGTACCGATAAGTTTTCATCCTCAATAATGGGTCTAAAACGTCGCCTTGGGTGACATTTATGGGCAAGTTTTCGGCGGTTGCTGCTGCTGAGAGTTTCTCGGCAAATATGGGCGTTAGTTCGATCGCATCCACGGAATGACCTAACCTTGCTAAAGGCAAACTATTGCGCCCTGGGCCCGCACCAACATCTAAAATAGGTGCTTTTCCCGGTTCGCCTAATTCGGCGGCAGTGGCGATGACTTTGGCATCGGGATGGCTACCGAATAAAGGTTCGGGGCGAATATCTGGCCAGCTATGATATTTCTGGGCCATTGATTCGACTTGAATCTTGGTATTCAGAGTAATGCCGCCGGCTAAACCGCTTTGGGAATTAGCGGGAAAATATGAGACTATGAGATTAGCGTGGGGGGAATTTTTGAATCCTTCTGCTAAGGCGTTGGCGATTAATGTTCGCAAGTTTTCGGTTTGGGCAGCGTCGATGTTTTGTCCGAGAATGTTTAAGAAGTCTGACAGTAATTTAAGATAGTCTTCTAGCATTGATGGCAAGCAAGGCAGATAGAATTCTCCCTTGATGCCCATGCTCTTTTTGAGCCTTTCTTTGAGAATTAATTTCAGGCGATTGGAGTCAGTCAACGGCGGGCCTGTTGCGGGTGATTCGCTGACGGGCCATTCCGGGGAAGATGCGGCACTGGTGAGGTTTTTAGTCACAATATTTTTGATTAGATTCGGCAATAAGTGCGATCGCACCGAGCATAATCTTGTGTTCTTGCACCTGAATTCTCGCGTGCAGTGTTTCTGCGGTATCATCAGGCAATACTGGCACAGCAGCCTGCATTAAAATCGGCCCGCTGTCTACTTCTAAACGGGCGATATGCACGGTACAGCCGGTGATTTTAACCTTGGCAGCTAGTGCTTGCTCGACGGCGCGAATTCCTGGGAAACTCGGCAGTAAGCTGGGGTGAATGTTAATAACGCGATCGGGAAAAGCATCAAACAAAACTTTGGTAACAATTCGCATCCAACCCGCCATCACTACCCATTCTACATCATATTCTTGAAAAGTTTTGACAATTTTTGTATCTAATTCTTCGCGGCTTTTGCACTCGCGGTGATTGAGCAGAATCGAGGGAATGCCGTATTTTTCTGCTCTGGCTGCGGCTTTGGCTTCGGGGTTGTTGTAAATTAATACTGGGATTTGAGCGTTGATTTTTTGGTTTTGGATGGCTTGGGCAATTACCTCGAAGTTGCTGCCGCTTCCTGATGCTAAAACTCCTAATTTTAATGGAGGATGAGCCGGAGATATCGCACTTTGGCTAATCTCAGGAGAAATCAGGCAGGAATTGGAATTAACAGATACTGGATTAGCGGTCATAAAGATAAAAACTATTCACTCGTATTCTACTATATAGCAATCCTAAATGATTTGCAAAACCATACGCTAGAAAGATGCTTGCACTACAAGGATTCTGATATCGATCAATTTTGCGACTGATTTAGGACTGCTATAGAGGTAAAGGGTAAGGTGTGCTTCGGCGCACTCTACATCGAGATATTGGCTCATTCCTAAGTATATTTTATTCTGTGACTTAATGATTCAACCCTATTCTACAATGTTACTAAAAAACTCTTCCCTTAGAAGCGAATAAATTTTGAGATCCCAATATCTGCCTTTCACAAATAGCTGCTGTCGCAATATCCCTTCCAATTGCATACCCACTTTTTCCATCACCCTAGCTGAAGCAATATTGTTAATTTCACATCGAGCCACAATTCGATTCAGCAACATCTCGCGAAAACCGAATTCAATAACGGCATTGACAGCCTCGCTCATGTATCCTTCGCCCCAATATCTCTTAGAAAGTGCGTAGCCAATTTCCGCGCGGCTGTGCGTCATGCTCCATTCCACAAATCCGCAAGTACCGATAAATTTTTTCTCCGCTTTGTGGACAATTCCCCAATCTACCAGCTCTCGTCGTTTGTACATTTTTGTAAGTGACTTGAGAAAGTATTTAGTGTCTTCTAGTGAGGTGTGAGTTGACCACATTGTGTATTCTGATACTTCGGGGTTGCAAGCATATTCAAACATATCGCTAGCATCGTTTAAAGTAATCTTTCGGAGCAGGAGCCTTTCAGTTTCTATAGTGGGTAAATGAGCTAATATATCGAGAAGGTTCATTTTGACATTGACCTATATTGTGATACCATTTAAAACTAAAAGCTAAAATTTACAAGCCAATGGTTCGGATAAAATTTGGGCGTTTTAACTGGTTGGATAATGATACGATCGCAGCTTGGACTTTCCTGGCCCCAGCTTTGCTGTTTCTGGGTACTTTTTTGATTTGGCCGATCGCCTATTTATTTTACCTCAGCTTTACCAGCGGCAGCTTTACCCAGTCGGGAGTGCGTTGGATTGGCTTCAACAACTACTGGCGTCTAGTCACCAACCCGGATTTCTGGCAAATTCTCCAAAATACGCTCTATTTTACTACCGCAACAGTCATTCCCAGTTTAGTGATTCCATTGGGCTTAGCAGTTTTGCTAAATCGCTCGTTTGCTTGGCGAGGAGCTCTCCGCACCGCTTATTTTATTCCTTCGATTACCTCTTTAGTGGCAGTTGGCTTGGGCTGGCGGTGGTTGTTTCAAACCGAAGGCCCGGTGAATAATGCGCTAATGGCGATCGGCTTAAATCCAATTCCTTGGCTTAGCAGCACAGTTTGGGCAATGCCTGTGATAATTCTGCTCAGTGTTTGGAAACAATTAGGCTTTAATATGGTAGTATTTTTAGCAGGATTGCAAGCAATTCCGGTAAATCGTTACGAAGCCGCAGAATTGGATGGAGCTAATGCTTGGCAGCAATTTTTGTACATCACTTTACCCGGTTTGCGGCCGACTTTAGTATTTGCTACGGTTACTACTGCTATTTTTACCCTGCGGAGTTTCGAGCAAGTTTACGTCATCACTGGCGGCGGCCCTTTGAACTCTACTAATTTGCTAGTTTATTATATTTACGAGCAAGCTTTTTCGCAATTTGATTTTGGCTATGCAGCCGCTGCCGCAACTTTCCTGATGGCTGTAGCTTTGCTATTGGTCTATTTACAACTAAAAGTTTGGGGGGAAGATTCTTAATTAGGTTATGCGTAGTTGGACGCGCGAGAATTATAGCGGTAAGGCGCGCAGTGTGCACTATACATAGACAGGTTCTGCATAAGGGCTGAATTAACGGGATTCCCAATTACCAATTCCCAATTTTATACTCCATGTGCTCTGCTGTTTGTTCAGCTTGTGCTGTACCCAAAAGTTTGTCGACAACGTGCAAAGACATATCAATTCCCGCAGCAATTCCCCCAGAAGTGATGATTTTGCCGTTATCTACAAATCGCTGATTTTCGATAATAGTTGTGTTGGGCGCTAATTTTCTCAGTAACTCCAATGCGCGATGGTGTGTAGTTGCGGCTAAACCTTCCAACAAACCAGCTTTTGCCAAAAGCAGCGAACCCGTACAGACAGAAAGCACTAATTCTGTTGTTGGCGCACAATCTTTTATCCAATTAATAACTGCTAAATTATCGATTAACTTTCTTGTACCTTGTCCTCCCGGTACAATTAAAATATCCGGTGGCCGACAATCGGAAATGGTGCAGTGGGGATTTACACTCAAACCATTGCGGGCGTTGACAGCACCCGGATGTTCGGCTACGGTAGAGACTGCAAAAGGTCGCTCCCCCTTACTTAATTCTGATGTCACCGAAAACACTTCAAAAGGGCCTGCAAAGTCTAGTACCTCGACATCATCGAACATTAAAATAGCTACGTTCCTACTTGCCATAAGACATACTTCTGATAGAGGCCAAAAATCTCGGCGATTTGTTATCGTACAAATGGTATAATTTAAATCATTAAAGCTATGCCGAAAAAATTTCGCCATCGCGCTCTGAAACTCTGTATTTTGTGTCTGGCTTGTGCCTTAGCAATTGCTGTAGCGCCAATTTTTACGCCCGCTCAATCCACAAGTCAATTAGAATTTCGCATTACTCAATTAGAAAGTCAAATTTCTGAACTCAGAGGACAAATCTACAGTTTGCAGAATCAAGGTTCTAGAGTTAACAGGCCTCCGTCTCCTTCCGGTTCGGGTCGGACAAATGCTAGAATGCTGTCGGGAGACCCGATGTTTGACAATTTAGCAACTTTGGCAATTGAAACTAAGCAAGATGTTATTAAAATTCAAGAGCGGTTATCAAAGCTAGAATCGTCGAGAAATCGCTAAGTTAGTCAGTTGTCAGTTGTCAGAAGGAGGGGGGAAGAGGGAAGAAGGAAAAAGTCAGTAGTAATTAGTTAGAAAAATAAAGTCATATTCTCCCCAACTCAAAACTCCCAACTCTCCCCCTCTCCCTTTCTCCCATTCTCTGACGTTGAGGTCGAGAACAACAGGGTCTGCTAAAAGTTAACTTGCAGAACTATTCAATGATATGGAAATAAAAGGCTGCAACCACAAAATTGATGGCTAACAGCAACAGAAACCAGCCGGCCCGAAAGGGGTAAGGGAATTTGCCCGTTTTCATCACGGACTCGGATTTTAATTGGTTCTTCGCTATCTCTGGCATAGGTAAAGCTCCTAATTCATAATGTCACTCTATTTACAAATAGCAGAGAGCGTCGCACTTATGCACAATCCTCTAGAGTTATTTTTTGTAACAAGGAGTTTATAGCGAGTTGAATTGAGATTAATTTCAATCACTCTCTCCGGCGTGGTAAGAACTGCGGACGAGAGGCCCCGATCGCACGCGCTCAAACCCCATCTCCCGCGCGATCGACCCGAAACGATCAAATTCGGTCGGCGTCCAGTATTTACGCACTGGGAGGTGATCTAGAGATGGTCTCATGTATTGACCGAGGGTGAGCCGATCGCACTTGGCATCCCGCAAATCAATCATCGCTTCGACTATCTCGGCTTCGGTTTCCCCGTGCCCCAACATCAAACCGGATTTGGTGGGAATAGTTGGGTCATATTGCTTAACAATACGCAGAACCTCGATCGAGCGATCGTACTTCGCCCCCCTCCGCACCGGCCCTTGCAACCGACGCACCGTCTCAATATTGTGGTTGTAACAAGCCGGTTTAGCCTCCACCACCGTGCGAATCCGCTGTCGCTGCAACTCATCGAGCCCGGACTTCTCCCCCTCTGAACTCCTCCCCATTCCCCCCCAAAAATCCGGCGTCAGTACCTCAACTTCAGTATCCGGGTTAAGAAGGCGGATTTGGGCGATCGTCTTGGCAAACCAACCCGCACCCCCATCCGGCAAATCATCCCTCGCCACCGAAGTCAGCACCGCATAGCGCAAACCCAACAACTGCACAGCCTCGGCCACCTTGTTCGGTTCCTCCGGGTCTAGCGGCATCGGAGAATGACCTTTATCTACTTGACAAAAAGCACAAGCGCGGGTACAAGTCGGCCCCATCAACAAAAAAGTCGCCGTTTTTTGCGCGTAGCACTCGCCCCGGTTGGGACATCTCCCCTCCTCACAAATCGTGTGAATTTGCCGCTGTTTGATAATTTTTTGCACTTGCGAAAGTTCGCTAGCTTTGCCAACGGGCCTACGCAACCACTCCGGCATCGCCTCGATTTCACCGCGCATTTGGGCGGCAACTGCTTTGACAGTAGGAGTTTGAGGAGTTTGGCGCGACATAAAATTAAGTGGCGATTGAGTTAATTCCTTCGATCGTATCCGAAATCAAAGCCCCTGAACTTGTAGGAGTATCACCCGAAATCAGAATCGCGCCGAGGTGCAACAAAACTAAACTCGCCCAGAATTATGGGTAGAATTCTGTTAGGGATATACTGAAGGTTGCAAATCATCACTCATTCATTACTGAAGGAGTCAGTCGTGGCTGGTCAAAAAATCTTGGTAATCGATGACAGTAAAGTCATCCGCGTCCGAGTCCGAGAGATGTTGCCTCAGGGTAACTTTGAAGTTCTAGAAGCAAAAGACGGCGAAGAGGGACTCAAACTGATCCGTCAAGCCCGGCCAAATCTAATTATGTTAGATTTCCTACTGCCCAAAGTCAGCGGTTGGGAAGTGTATCAAAAAGTGCAAGCCCATCCAGAGCTTTCTAAGATACCTTTGGTGATCATGTCGGGCCGCGAAGAAGAGGTGATGGAAAAAATTCCGAAACCCTTTGAGAAGCATTTTTTTGCATTCATCGCCAAACCGTTTGAGAAGAAGCAGCTAACCGAGGCGATCAAATCGGCGATGGTACTGGCCAAAAAGAAACCAGTGCCGGAAGCCCCAGCAGCCGCCGCTGCACCCAGCTCCGGAGCGGGCGCGGGCGACATTCAGGCGATGACTGAGAAAATGGCGAAAATGCAAGCGGAAATTGATGCACTCAAAAAACAAATGACTCAGGTGATTACGATCATCAAGCAGAAATTGAAATAATTCTGCTGTTTTTTGAAGGCACTGATGTAGAAGGAAACTTCCACACCGTGAAACTTTCAGTTGAGTCTCAAAGGCTGCGATTTTATCGGCATTTTTTTGCCAAATTGTTTGAGCGAGTGCGATCGCCAACAGTCTGCAACTGGTTTCTCAAAATCCCAGTGAGACAATCAATTAAAAGTTAAAAATCAAATAAGGGAGGAAATTAATTATTAATTTATAGTATGATTTTTAATTCCCGCTCGTTCCCTCCTCAACAATCAACTCCTCAGTCTCATTTTTTTGGTTAATGACTAACGACTATTCCGATTTTTTGCCTCAACTCCGTGCCTCAACTGAGCAATTATTGAAAAGATTAGACTGCTTCGATCAAGCGCAGGTATTAGCGATCGGAGATTTGACCTTGGACGAGTTTCTTACCGGACAAGTAGAGCGAATTTCCCGCGAAGCACCTGTGTTGATTTTGCGCTACGAAAATACTCAGCAAGTACCCGGAGGTGGCGCAAATGCTGTCTATAATTTAGCCAAACTGGGAGGCAAAGTAAAAGTTGCTGGTTTGGTGGGAAAAGACGACCAGGGAAAGGCTTTGTGCGGTATTTTTGAGGCGGCGGGAATTGATACGGGTGGGATTTTAATCGATTCGCAGCGTCCAACTGTCACCAAAACTCGAATTTCCGGGCACGCGCGGCAGTCGGTGACTCAGCAAATTGTCCGAGTCGATCGCAAATCGGACGAGTTGCCGGATTTAGATTTGCAATTGCAATTGGCAGACTACATCCGGCAGCAAATACCGACAGTAGATGCAGTGGTTTGTTCCGACTACGGCGACGGAGTTTTGACGAATTTGGCGATCGAATCGGCAGTGGTTCCCGGCAAAACAATTGTAGACGCTCAAACAAATTTGCAGCGATATTCCGGAGCAATGTTATTTACCCCGAACTTGCCCGAAGCCGAGCAAGCCGTCGGATATGCCATCAAAAACCCTCAAACTTTAATGCAAGCAGGACGCGATTTATTGAACTTAACTCAAGCTCAAAAAATCCTGATTACTCGCGGCGAAGAAGGGATGACTTTGTTTGAAAGGGCGAACGGCGAAGAAATCAAAAATTCACCTTCTCCAACATCCATTTGTGAAAAAGGGGAATTTGCCATTCAAAGTTGGGACATTCCCCCTTTTAACAAGACTGATGTATTCGACGTAACCGGTGCTGGAGATACAGTTGTAGCAGCAATGACTTTAGCTTTGTGCGTTGGTGCATCGGGTTGGGAAGCGGCAGTTTTGGGAAATTTGGCGGCTAGTATTGTCGTGCGTCAATTCGGTACAGCAACGACAACAGCAGAGGAAATGAAAGAAGCTTTGAAAACGATGATCGATCACTAATCATTTGTAATGGGTGATTGATTATTACTTGTTCCCAGGCTCTGCCTGGTAACGTAGATCCGGAGGCTCAGCCTCCAACTTTCCCGATCACTTTTCGAGGCAGAGTCCCTGGATCTCGGTTCCCAGGCACTGCCTGAGAACCAGTTAAAATTCCCAATTCCCAATAACTACTTACTCTTTTTCAAAATTTGTCCTTTGTCATCAATTGTCAAACCGCTATTGGGAAAATCGCTCTTTGTCAAACGGTCAATCAACCCCACAGTCCTAAAATTGTTATCAACAGCCGGCACACCTCGCCCGTCAAGTTGGATGGGGATAATCTTACCAGAAACAAAATCCCCTTGCGGAGTCATTTTCACATCCAAAATTAGAGATTTACCGAGTGCTCCTGCTGTGGACAAAGTGCGATAACCCAAAAAATTTCCCAGCGAATAAGCAATCAATTTACCTTTATAAAGCTCCATAGCTCTGGTAACGTGCGGCCCGTGTCCCAAAATCAAATCGGCTCCCGCATCAATCATCGTCCGCGAAAACAAAACCATATTTCCCCGGTTTTCTCCGTAAAAGAACTCAGTTTTATTTCTCACATTCAGAGCTCCCGTTCCTTCAGCTCCAGCATGAACTGATATCACTACAATATCAGCGTTTTGCTTGGCTTTTTTGACAACTTCGGCTCCCGCTTTCAGTTCCAGCAAGGAATTGTGAACTTCGCCGTAGTTGCTGAAACCGATAAAGGCAAAATTCACACCCTTGACATTTTGATAAACAATTTGATCTCTTTTACCAACAGCCTTCATGCCGTTGCTGTCGATGTTTTTAATCGTGTCATTAAATCCCTGCTCGTTAAAATCGTAAGAGTGATTGTTGGCAACATTCAAAATATCAAAACCAACATCTTTGAAAATTTTGGCATAACTCGGAGGCGTCCGAAAGGCAAACAGTATTCGTCCGCCGCCTGCTTTGGAACTGTAAGGATAATCGGTCATCGTGCTTTCAAAATTGCCAAACAGAATATCAGCTCCTTTGAGGTAAGGTTTTACTGACTCTAATAGCATCTCTTTTTTTGCCGGCAGTTTGTTGTAGGGATAATTTGTGCCGGGGATCATGTCACCAACTGCTTTGATGCTGACAGTTGCGGGTACAATGGCAGGTTTTTTGGCAGCCGGGGAGGGCGATTTTGGAGCGGGAAGGGGTTTTGTTGCGGATGCAGGTGCGGGTGTCGAGATAGCTTTTTGTACCGCAGCCTTTGACGTTAGAGGGTTATTAGTAGCGGTGGTTGAGGATTTGTAAAGTTGAGAAGCCAGAACAAAGCCGGATATCGTTACGAGAATTAGACTCAGAGCACCGACTGACAGCCCCGATTTTTTAGTTTTAGTGCCTGCTAATTCTGGCTGCGGTGATGGCTTTTTCTGCCTTTGGTTTGGGGGTTGTGGAGTTGGGATTTTAGGGGGTTGGGGCGGAGATTTTTCTGGTTTTTGAGTGGGCGCCGTTGTGACATTTTGAGTTTTTTCTAGTTTGGGCAAAGTCACAGGAATGGGAGAAACGGCTACACTAGCGGCTACTGCTGCACTCGCAGCTACTGCGGCATTCACGGCAACTAACGCACTCACGGGTTCGGAAGTCAAGCGTTTTTTTAATTCTACCGTCTGAGTCCAAGCGGGCAATTGCTGGTCGTCGCGCCGCCCGTAAACTGTCACTGAGTAAAGGTTATTTGGTTGCAGCCGCTGCAACCCTTTGACTGCGACTCGGAGACAGGCTTCTTCTGCGGGTAAATGTTCTGCTTCCAGCAGCAGGTGCAGGGTGTCATTTTCCCGGCTGGCTTTAGCCGTGACGCCGAAGCTTTGGAGTGCTTGGCTGATCAGAAATGCGATCGCCCGGGCATCGCCTTCTTTTGCTAAATTTAAAATATCTTGTTGGCTCACAAATGCCTCTACTCTCACACTAGAAATTTAGCTCGATCTTATATCAAATTTGGCGGCCCAGGATTAAATACCGATTAATTTAGCTTAAATAAGGGGGTACAAATAAACAGAACGTAGGGAGAGGGCGCGTGCGTGAAACAGTCTACTCGCTCTCACTATAGCTCCTAAGTAAACTGGCCCCCAGTTCTACAAGATAGTATAATTTTTGGCCATTGCTGGCTGAATACAATATTTCCTAACGGTTATCTTAGTCGATCGCCCAAACACTTCTATCCGCCATAATTCCCCACCTTGAAATTAACCTTGGTCTAATCAGCGCTCTCTTTCTTAGCGCCAGAGAAAATCAGCACCGCTGAAATTAATCTTATTTACATTCCCGGACGGGCGGCCATCCATCAAGTTTTTTCACAAAAATACTTCGTTGCAGCCAACAGTTTCGGTAACAAAACCCGGTTTCTTCGATCGAGAGTGCGTCCTGGAATGTACTTAAAATATTCGGTTTAGCAGCCAAGAATACACTCAAAAACACAGTTTATCGTTTCCACTGCAAATACACCTTGTCCGACTGCCTGCCGTCCAGATTAAAACAAAAACGATCGAGCCGTAGGCTCGGAAGCTTGTTAAACTCTTGGTCATGCCACGCTATCCGTCAGAAATCGACGGCTAGCAACAATCGCCCGCCAGCGCCCCGGAGACCCCGTGGCGCTGCGCCTGCACTGCACGTAGCTAAGGCTCCGCTTGCTGAGGTGAGCTGCAATCCATTTTCTCGATGCCGCTTTATTCGCGGCCGCAGATGTAGCTCGTCTCAAACTAATTAGTTAAAGGACTTCCACGTCAATGACGCAATTGTGTTAATCATATCTGGCTCGCTGCCCTATCAAAACCGGGTTTTTTGCGAGTCTGGTGCTATTTGTGAGTTAGTTAAGCCCATAGCAGCTAGGATCGAGCTAACTCAAGGTTACACTAAAGCTCGTCATGCGGCGTTGCCTCTCAAAACCCGGATTGAGTCTTATGGCGCACTACCGCTCCTCTGTATGTTTGTTCACCTGCATTGCCTGTCTGGGCGCTGCGTTCAGTCCCAGTGCCGACGGAATGCAACAGGTACTAAATGCCTCCTACCGAGCTGTTTCCCCGGAAATTGCTCAGGCGAACTCTCCCCCGGACGATCGCCAGGACTCCAAGCCTGCCAAACCGTCTCCAGCGCCCTATAAAAACAAATCTCAGCCGTCCAAAACGTCCAAATCTAATTCTAAGATTCCGAAACCTATCTCCAATTTGATCGTCACTTTGTCTCGTCAGCGGGGGTTGTTAATGTTGGGTTTGGCAGCAGTTGTCGTCACGGCAGCGGCAGTATTTATCATGCTCAAATTAGTTAGCAGTGACGAGTCAAATTATTCTAAGCGAAGACGGGGAAGATTTGATCGCCACAACCAAAGGAACTCTCAATTTACTAATCCCGATTCTCCTACAAACTCGCACGCAATCACACAGCAAGAGGCTTCTTTTGGGCTATCAAAGCCGCTGTCAGCCTTGCCCTACCCTTTGGATTTGCCAAAAGACTACAGTATCGAGAATAGCGATCGACCTTTACCTTTTATCAGGGAATCCGGGGACCCCGAATCCCAGGATGGAGCAGTCGAGGGCGATCGAATTCATTCCGACACCTCGCCTTTGGACACTCACAGCAATGGGTACAGCGACACAGGTTTCAACATTCCCGAAACAACTAATCAAGGCGATTCCCTAGCGAGTCGCAAGAAAGATATTTCCCTTCCCGAAACGGATGGTAGACCTAAAGTTGATATTATTGAAGCACTGATTGAAGATTTGCAGCACCTAAATCCGGCAAAGAGGGGCAAAGCAATTTGGGAACTAGGTCAGCGGGGAGATTCCAGAGCAGTTGAGCCGTTGCTCGATTTGCTACCAAATTCCGACTCGAAGCAGTACAGTTTAATTTTGGCAAGTCTCTCGGAAATTGGCATTCGCACGCTCAAACCCATGAATAATGCGTGGTCAATTTCGCTGCAAAATGAAAATCCCGAAGTGCGTAAAAATGCAATTCGCGACTTGACGCGGATTTATGAATTGGTGAATCAAATCAGTTACTTGTTGCACCGTGCGACGGACGATCCCGATCCAGAAGTTCAGGAAACTGCTCGCTGGGCAATCAATCAGTTGAATCGCATCCGTCCGCGTCCTGGGAGGGATTGATAAATCTAGCAATTTTCACGTAATTTGAGATGGGAAATTAGAGAGGGGAGAATTGAGAATTTAGATTATGTTAGAATTAAGGACTACTGATTAATGACTACTGATTAATGACTAATAACTATTTAAAACTATTGTTCCTGTCAACTTCTGTCGGTCAACTAGGTTCAGGGTTGGGTGGCGGTGTCGAACTTACAGTCCTTAACATTGCTAAAGAATTGCAGAGTCGCGGTCATAAAATAGCAGTTGTAGCGCCGATAGATTCAGTCTTAGAATCAATTCCAGTAATCGAAATAACGGGTGATTTGCAAGTAACCGCCCAAACACAAGATTACAATCATCCTATTGTGATGCCCACAGATTCTGTGCTGGCGAATATGTGGGAATATACTCGCCAAGTTCAGGATGAATGGGATGTCATTGTTAATTTTGCCTACGATTGGCTGCCATTTTATTTGACACCATTTTTTAGGACTCCGATCGCACATTTGATCAGCATGGGCTCCCTTTCTGCTGCCCTCGATCGCATCGCCGGACAAACCGCAGTCCAGTTTCCTGGTACGATCGGAGTTCACACCGCTTCTCAAGCCAAAACATTCGCCTTTGCCGATGAATGTCAGTTGTTGGGAAATGGCATAGATTTATCCCTGTACGAATTTTGCAACCAACCGCAGTCTAAATTAGCTTGGCTAGGCCGCATCGCCCCGGAAAAAGGCTTAGAAGATGCAGTAGCAGCAGCGAAAATTACACGCATTCCCCTGAAAATTATGGGCAAAATGCAAGATGAGGATTATTGGCAAAAAATTTGTGCAGATTACCCGGATGCTCCGGTAGAATATTTAGGGTTTCTGACAACAACCCAAATGCAAGAGCAAGTCCGTCAGTGCCGAGCATTGTTGATGACACCACGTTGGGTGGAAGCTTTCGGAAATGTCGCGATCGAGGCTTTAGCGTGCGGTGTGCCCGTGATTGCTTACGAGCGCGGGGGGCCGGCGGAAATTGTTAGAGACGGACTGACGGGCTTTTTAGTGGAGCCTGATAGTGTAAATGGCTTGGTAGGTGCGATCGCCCGCTTAGACCAAATTGACCGCAGCGCTTGCAGGCGACAAGCAGAGGTAGAATATTCTTTAGCAGCTTTGGGCGATCGTATTGAACAGTGGTTCAACTCTATTCTAAAATTGAGTTAAATAAACTCTTAATCAACCACAAAAAAAGAAAACACAAAAAAACTATGGCAACCGAACGTTTAGTGCTTTTATCCAGTAGAGAAATAGAAAAAATGCGCCAAGCAGGCCGTTTAGCTGCCGAACTCCTGCTACATCTCGAACCAATGGTTAAACCGGGAGTAAGCACTCTAGAAATTAACGACGAAGCCGAACGTTGGACTTTGGCACACGGAGCAAAAAGCGCTCCCCTAGGCTATAAAGGATTTCCCAAATCTCTGTGTGCAAGCGTCAATGAAGTCGTCTGTCACGGCATCCCCAATGCTAAACAAATTTTGAGAGAAGGCGACATTATTAACATTGATGTAACACCTCTAGTTGACGGCTATCACGGCGATACTTCCAAAACTTTTTTTGTGGGCAAACCTTCACCTGTAGCTAAAAAGTTAGTTGAAGTAACCGAGGAATGCTTAAGAAGAGGAATTGCGGAAGTCAAACCGGGGGCTCGTACTGGCGATATCGGTGCAGCGATTCAAGAATATGCTGAAGCACAGGGTTTTTCGGTAGTGCGAAATTTTGCCGGGCACGGGGTTCACCGAGTCTTTCACACAGAACCGGAAATTTTGCACTACGGCAAGCGGGGCACGGGGAAGAAGCTCAGACAAGGCATGGTTTTTACGATCGAGCCGATGATTAATGAGGGCACTTGGGAAGTCGAAATTTTGGGCGACGGTTGGACTGCTATCACGCAGGATGGAAAGCTTTCGGCTCAATTCGAACACACTCTGGCTGTGACTGATTCTGGGGTGGAAATTCTGACTTTGCCTTAATTGTTGACGGTTAACGGTTGACGGTTGACTGTTAACGATTGACTTCGCTCAGGGCAATGTTGTGGTTGAGGGTTAACTTGTATTGGTCATTGCTGATTAATCAATTGTTGGCTATCAATTATTTAAAGAAGCTAATAGGGAAAGCTTTCAACAGCTACAAGTTTATCAACTAGCTGAAAAAAGATTAAACGAAATATGGTTTATTGTTAAAAAATGGGACGAGTTTACGAAGGATACGATGGGCAAACAAATAGTGCGATCGGCTGATAGTGTGGGGGCTAATATTGCAGAAGGACATGGACGCTATAGCTGCCAAGATAATCAGCGTTTTGTGAAAATTGCCCCAGGTTCATTAAACGAAACAAGACACTGGTTAAGACTTGCCTACACCCGCAATCTTTTAACTCAAGAACATATCGATCGGCTGCATCCTTTATTAAATAAATTTTTACCAAAACTTAATGCCTATCTTAACTAACTAAAACACAAAGCCAACAGTCAACAGTCCACAGTTAACAGTTAACAGTCAACAGTCAACAATCAACCTAATGACTAACATTAAATGGCTGCAACCGGGAGATTTGCTGCGGGTAATTGCTCCCAGCGGCACTCTGCGAGAATTAAGTACCTTTGAACGCGGTGTAGAAATTTGGAAATCCCGCGGCTATCGAGTTGAATTAAGTCCCGGTTTTGACGATCGCTGGGGCTATTTGGCCGGTTCCGATGAAAACCGCGTCCGACAGCTAGCAGATGCCCTCAATGACCCGGATTGTCGCGGTATTCTCTGTGTTCGAGGCGGTTTCGGCAGCACTCGACTTTTGGAAAAAGGAAAAGTGGGAAAGGCGGAAAATTCCCAATTTCCAACTCCCGATTCCCATTCGCCGAAATGGTTAATCGGCTTTTCCGACATTACTGCTTTGCTGTGGAATCAGGATAAATTGGGCGTTTGGGGCGTTCACGGGCCGATGCTGACAACTTTGGCTGCTGAACCGGATTGGTCTGTCGATCGACTTTTTGACTGCATAGAAGGTCGTCCCTTACAATCTTTGCAAGGTAAAGGATGGGGCGGCGGACAAGCCACCGGGCGGCTGTTTCCGGCGAATCTGACGGTGGCTTCTCATTTGCTCGGAACCCCCTATCAACCGGATTTGACCGGGGTTATTCTCGCATTTGAGGATGTTTCCGAGGCTCCTTACAGGGTCGATCGAATGTTGACTTTGTGGCGGATGGCGGGGGCTTTCGCTGGGGTGCGGGGCATTGCTTTGGGGCGCTTCAGCCGCTGCGAGATTGACCCGAGTATTCCCAGTTTTAGCATTGAAGAGGTTTTGCGCGATCGGCTGTCGGACTTAAATATTCCCATTGTCTCGGATTTGCCCTTCGGCCACGAGGGGGTTAACGCTGCTTTACCCACGGGAATTATGGCGAGTCTCGACGCTGAATCGGGATTGCTGATTTGCGGCGATAAATCGCAACTTTAGATTAAGGATCAACGTCTGTAACTTTAGCTTGAGATTTTGCACCCGCTAAACAGCCCTGGGGTTGGGTGAGGTTGACACGGTTGGCAGAAATTACATTTAAAATGGATTGTGTATGCAAATGTCGGCACCAAAAAAGCAAAAAGATTTTAAAATTTTAGAGAGGTTGATATGAAACAACACAACTTGTTAAACAGTATTGCTGCCGCAGTCCTAGTTACGGGATTGGCACTTACAGGGATTTCCTCAAGTGCAGTTGGCGAACAGATACGGAATAACGATCGCATAGATGGAGTAATTCGCCGCACTTCCCCGATTTACCGTTTTCGCAATATGTGGGTTCCGGGCTCTCCGACGGAAGAATTGCGGGGCCAAGAATACACATTCAGCGCTCGCGAAGGCGATAACATTGAAGTGTTTTTAGACACAGATAGAAGTCGCGGTTTTACTCCCGTAATGGTGCTGTTTTACGGGAACAACAAACAAGTCGCTTTTACGCAAGACGGTTCTTTTAATTATCAAATTCCCCGTAGTGGCGATTACAAGCTTTTAGTATTAGCAAAAGATGCTGCCCGAGGCGGTAGCTACACGCTGGAAGTTGCGGGAATTGATGGGGGCGACACACGATCTCGCAATTCGCGGGACGATGGGTACACAAGGCGAGATGACGGTCGAGATGACAGAGCACAGCTTCTGCAAAATGATTTTGGCTTGCGGTCTGTTGATTGTCGCGAGAGACGTTCTATGGTGAGAGTAAGGTTCGACGATAATAATCAAGACTCCACTTACTGCGCTGTCCCGACTAGAAACTTTCCAGCGGGAGATTATTACTACAATTCGCGGACTAGAGATTTAGATTCGGCGAGGGTGAATGATAATAGTAGGTTCGATCAGAACCGCGATCAATGTCGGGTAGTGGTGGGCGGAGTTTGTGTGACGAGGTAAGTAGGTCAAACTGTAGCGCGGAATCAGAAACCCGGTTTCTTCGTAGAAACCGGGTTTCTGACCTTATACACAGGATTTATACCAGTCCTTTATATACGAGTCGATTTCTGGCTATCGCCTCACTTTCTTTGGCAATGACAAAATACACATTTGTACACACAAGGATTTTGTCAAAAAGGACGATCGCACAATGGTAAGCTACCAAAGGCATTGAAATATCTAAGGTAGAGAAAAGTTAAGATGTCGGCATTAAATGAAGTTCCCTTGTTGTTGCGGGCAGCCCGCGGCGAAACCCTAGACCGCCCGCCCGTGTGGATGATGCGCCAAGCCGGCCGCTACATGAAGGCTTATCGAGATTTGCGAGAAAAGTATCCCTCCTTTCGCGAACGTTCCGAAATTCCCGAAGTTGCGATCGAAGTTTCCCTTCAGCCGTGGCGCGCGTTTCAACCCGACGGCGTAATTCTGTTTTCCGATATTGTCACCCCCATGCCGGGTTTGGGAATCGACATGGACATCGCCGAAGGCAAAGGCCCGATTATCCACGCACCCATCCGCACTCAGCAGCAAATCGACAACCTGCAACCGCTGAACCCGGAAGAAAGCTTGCCGTTTATCAAAACAATCCTGAAATCCCTGCGCGAGGAAGTCGGCAACAAATCCACCGTGCTCGGTTTTGTGGGCGCGCCCTGGACGTTGGCGGCCTATGCCGTTGAGGGCAAAGGTTCTAAGGATTATGCCATCATCAAAAACATGGCATTTTCCGATCCAACTTTACTGCATCAGTTGCTATCGAAATTTGCAGATGCGATCGCAGTTTACGTGCGCTATCAAATCGACTGCGGCGCGCAAGTAGTGCAAATGTTCGACTCTTGGGCGGGCCAACTGTCGCCGCAGGACTACGACACCTTCGCTCTACCTTACCAGAAACAAGTATTCGAGCAAGTCAAAAAAACCCATCCCGACACCCCGCTAATTCTGTTAGTCACCGGTAGCGCCGGCCTCCTCGAACGCATGACAACATCCGGCGCTGATATCATCAGCGTCGATTGGACAGTGGATATGGCCGACGCGCGCAAGCGTTTGGGCCCCAATATGAACGTTCAGGGAAATCTCGATCCCGGCGTATTGTTTGGTTCTCAACCGTTTATTCGCGATCGAATTCTTGATACAATTCGCAAAGCTGGTCATCGCGGACACATCCTCAATTTGGGACACGGCGTATTACCGGGAACTCCGGAAGATAACGTGCGTTTCTTCTTTGAAACCGCAAAACAAGCCGACAAATTGCTTGCAGTTGCTGCTTGAAATTGATTTCGATTCTAGAATTCGATTAACTGGTTCCCAGGCTCTGCCTGGTGAACCCATATCCAGAGGCTCTGCCTCGCGTAAAATGGAGGCAGAGCCTCCGGATCTGCGTTACAAGGTCAGAGCCTGGTAACGAGTAACAATTTAATTTTTGTGGAACAGGCATCTTGCCTGTTCTTGAGAATGCTGCAAGATGTAAGTTTAATTGCATCTGATATTTGTAGGGACACCGCAATGCCGTCTCCCTACCGCCCTTAAAAGCGTCAAATCCTCCCTCTTCCCCTGCGGCAAAATGAACTCCAAAAAAATTTTTGTGACGGGTGCAAGTGGCTGTATCGGTCACTACATGGCCGAAACTTTGATTCAAGATACAAACCACGAACTTTACCTATTAGTTCGCAACCCCGAAAAATTAAAATTTGACTGGAAAGCTCGCCCCGGCATTAATATCATACAAGGCGATATGCGAGATATCGATCAACACGCCGAACTTCTGCAAACAATTAATGTCGCAATTTTAGCTGCCACTGCTTGGGGAGGAACTCAAGAAGTTTTTGATGTTAACGTAACCAAAACTCTCCGCCTAATTCAACTACTTTCGCCACAAACTTGCCAGCAAGTAATTTATTTTTCAACGGCTAGCATTCTCGGTCGAGACAACAATTTGCTGAAAGAAGCCGGGGAACTGGGAACAGATTATATTCGCTCGAAATACAACTGCATGGTGCATTTGTCAGCCTTGACAAATGTGCCTCCGATTACGGCACTTTACCCGACATTAGTATTGGGAGGAGACGCAGAAAAACCCGTCTCTCACTTGTCATCTGGCTTGCCGCTTGTGGCGAAATGGATTGGTTTGATTCGCTGGTTTAAGGCAGACGGAAGTTTTCATTTCATCCACGGCGCGGATATTGCTAAAGTAGTTTATTATTTAGTTGAGCATCCGCCTGCTTCTGAGGAACCGCGACATTTTGTGCTAGGAAATCCAGCGATTACAGCTAACGAAGTTGTTGCACAAGCTTGTCAGTATTTGAATAAAAACATATTTTTTCGGATTACTCTGTCACCTTGGCTAGCCAATTTCTTTATTTGGCTGTTCCGAATTCAGGTGGCTGCTTGGGATAGATTTTGCATCAGCTACCGCCATTTTACTTATCAGAATCTTGTGAATCCCGAAAGCATAGGGATGCCTAGTTACTGTGGCACAGTTGCCGATATGTTAAGAACTAGCGGGATTCCCGATAAAAATGTAAAGTAGCGCATACACTCCGCACCAATAATCGGACGGGCTAGAAGCCCATCCCACAATCTTTCTTGTGGGATAGGCTTCTAGCCCGTCCCTAATTATTTTTGCGCTTCTCAAATCCCATGCCACAAGAAAAAAAATTTGTGGGATGGGCTTCTAGCCCGTCCCTAATTCTTTATCCTATTCAACTCTACTGTTTCAAATTCTTTTTTGCCTTAGTCCCATGCTTTTTAAATGCGATTATCGTCAATTAACGGTCAAATACGATAAGATATCAGCATTTGCACACTTTAACAGGGAACTGCCAGCTAAAAATTGCGCTCATTCTATTTGTCTTAGGGGGTGTCACCCCTCGCCAGATATTCGATCGAGTGCAAGATCGTAATTTTAGCCTTAACATGAAGTCTTGAGAGTCGATCGAACTTTCAAACACGCCAGCCCGATCGCAAGTTGTTTACTGATGTGAGGTTTAACATATAATGCGAGTTCTTCTAGTTTACCCGCTGTTTCCGAAAACATTTTGGTCTTACGAGAAAATCCTAGAATTAGTCGATCGTAAAGTGCTGCTGCCACCGCTGGGTTTGGTAACGGTAGCAGCAATTTTACCCCAAGAATGGGAATTTAAGTTAGTCGATCGCAACATCAGACAAATCACAGAAGCAGAATGGGAATGGGCAGAGCTCGTTATTCTGTCCGCAATGATTGTCCAAAAAGAAGATTTGCTAGACATAATTCGCGAAGCAAAACGGCGCGGTAAATCCGTAGCTTGCGGGGGCCCTTACCCGACTTCCGTACCCGAAGAACCTCAAGCCGCGGGCATAGATTACCTGATTCTAGACGAAGGCGAAATCACCTTGCCCATGTTCGTAGAAGCGGTACTGCGGGGCGAAAAAAGCGGAATGTATCGATCGGATGGCGTAAAACCCGATGTTACCACAACCCCAGTCCCTCGCTTCGATTTGCTGGAATTAGACGCCTACGATTCGATGTCGATTCAATTTTCCCGAGGTTGTCCCTTCCAGTGCGAATTCTGCGACATCATCGTCCTCTACGGCCGAAAACCCCGCACCAAAAACCCCCAACAATTGATAGCAGAATTAGACTATCTCTACAACTTGGGCTGGCGGCGCGGCGTGTTCATGGTAGATGACAATTTTATAGGCAACAAACGCAGCGTCAAACTATTGCTAAAAGACTTAAAAGTCTGGCAAGAAGAACACAAATTTCCGTTTACTTTCAACACAGAAGCATCCATCGATTTAGCCCAAGACCAAGAATTGATGGAGATGATGGTAGCTTGCAATTTCAATGCAGTTTTTCTAGGGATTGAAACTCCCGATGAAGAAAGCCTGCAAATGACCAAGAAATTCCAAAATACCCGCAATTCCCTAATAGAATCCGTAGAATTGATTGCGAAAACTGGTTTGCGAGTAATGGCCGGATTCATCATCGGATTCGACGGCGAAAAACCCGGTGCGGGTCAACGCATTGTAGACTTTGCTGAAGCAGCAGCAATTCCGAGCACAACCTTTGGAATGTTGCAAGCTTTGCCTCATACTGCATTGTCCCACCGACTAGCAAAAGAAGGGCGGTTGCGCGACAAATCGGGCAACCTCAACCAGACTACCTTGATGAACTTCATTCCCACGCGGCCGCTAGAAGATATCGCAAGGGAATATGTTCAGGCATTTTCTGATGTGTACGATGCTGAGAAATATTTAGACCGCACCTATCGCCATTTCTTAATGTTGGGTGCACCTACAGCAAATATACCTGCAAGAATTCCCAGTTGGATCGACTTGCGGGCACTGCTAACTGTGGTGTGGCGGCAGGGAGTCAAGCGCAGCACTCGGTGGAAGTTCTGGCATCATTTGTTCAGCATCATCAAACGCAATCCGGCAGTTTGGGATCACTATTTAACAGTGTGTGCTCACAACGAGCATTTCCTCGAATACCGTCAGATTGTGCGGGATGAAATTGAAGCTCAATTGGCTGACTTTTTGGCTAATGAGTCTCAAACTGTATATCAAGAACCTGTTGCTGTTGAGGAAAAGCAAGTGCAAGCGGTTTAGGGTTGGAGAATTCAACCGCAGATGAACGCAGGTAAACGCAGATGAATGTAAGATTGTCTGCGTTTATTTTATTTTTAATCTCGGTTCCAGGTTGGGGCTGGAAATGTCATAACCTGCGGCTCGACCGCCTTTTGAAAGCAGGCGAGAGAGCCTCCCGAGGGATTCCCAGTTTCTCACTGAAAAGGTGAAATACTACTATTGGCGGCAGCAGTTATTTCGGCAGATAGAGACGCGATCGCCCCCAAGTATGAAAATCTAATAACAAGATAAAAAATATCAAAATAGCGATCGCCCTCAACCCGCCATGTTAGGAACAAATCAACTCAGAACAGCCGCTCTCTTAGGACTGCTAAGCGGCATTCTCGTTTTAGGAAGTTATTATTTAATCGGCAACGAGCAAGGACTTTACATCGGTTTAGCACTAGCCGCCTTCTCAAGTTTTAGCTCTTGGTACTATTCCGACACGGCCGCGTTAATGGCTTACCGCGCTCAGCCGATCGCCCGCAGCGAAGCACCAGAAATCTACGATATGGTAGCATCGCTGAGTGAAAAAGCCCAAATTCCCGTACCGAAAATATTTGTAGTTCCCACTCAATCTCCCAACGCTTTCGCCACAGGAAGAGACCCAGAACACGCGACAATAGCAGTTACTGAAGGCATCATGAATCTGCTTTCCCGCGAAGAATTGGAAGGCGTTTTAGCGCACGAACTCACGCACATCCGCAACCGCGACACTTTGACTCAAGCAGTTGCAGGGACAATTGCCGGCGCGATTACATTTGTCGGGCGAATTCTGACTTTTGGAGCGCTTTACGGCCCGGTGACGCGGGATAGCAGACAAGGGCCGAATCCGTTTGGTTTGCTGTTTTTAATCATTTTAGCACCCCTATCAGCAACCGTAATTCAAATGGCGATTTCTCGGACGAGGGAATTTGCAGCAGACAGGGGTGCGGTGGAAATTACGAATAACCCGATCGGCTTAGCAAACGCCCTGCAAAAATTGGAGAAAATCGGTCATGAAATTCCGATGCACGGCAATCCTGCGATGTCGCCGCTGCTGATTGTGAATCCTTTTTCGACTAAAGGTTTGCAGTCACTTTTCCGCACTCACCCGCCGACAGAGGAGCGGATTCAGCGCCTTTTGGAAATCGCGCAGCAGCAGCAAGGTTCTCCAGTTATGGCCTACGTGCCCGGAATTTAATCGTCGAAAATGCAGCAACAATATTTAGAAACCCGGTGTTTTGAAGCAGCCGGGTTTCTGTTTGTTTATAATGCTCCCTGTGGTAGGAGGGAAAAACGAATAAGAAGAAATTGGAGTATCAGGGAGAGCGCCCTGTGATTGCTCTCCCTTAATACGATTACTTGCGATCGCACAAACGCGGGTTTTTCGGTTTGCTCTTGTCTGTTTCAGTGGGTTCATCTTTCTGCAACGCTGTCAGGATTTGAAAGCACAGCTTGAGCAGAAACATTAACCCGCCTGCTGTTGGAGCGCACAAAGCCGCCAAGCCAACCACCGCAAATTCAATTACTTTCAACTATTACGAAAAAGTTAATGCGAGAATTGTACAAAACCCGTGTCATCGAAGAATAGAAGATGAAGACCTCACTACAAAAGAAACGCTACGGCGCACCTGTTCCGAGGGCTTCTGCTTGAAAGTTTAGAATTTAAGACAGAAAAACGCAGATGATTTGGAATCATCTGCGTTCATCGGCGGTTTAATTAAACCGTATTAAACTGAAGCCGGAACCTTATCTAAAGGCCGCACTTGACGGAGGAATTCGCGAAGTGCATCACCTTCCACCACCTCAGTCTCCAACAGTTTCTGCGTAATTGTTTCCAACAATTCCCGATTTGCTGTCAGAATATCCACAGCTTGCTGGTGGGCAGTTTCAACAATTTCCTTCACTTCTTGGTCGATCGCCTCAGCAGTCTGAGCACTGACAGCGCGACGGGCATTTCCCATACCATCGTTGAGGAACATTGCTTGTTGACCCCGATCGTAAGCTAGAGGCCCCAAAACCTTACTCATCCCGTAAGTCGTCACCATCCGTTCAGCTAAATCAGTCGCCCTTTGCAAGTCGTTTGAAGCGCCGGTAGTAATGCTGCCAAACACGACTTCCTCAGCCGATCGCCCGCCCAGCAAAGTTGCAATTTGACCCCGCAACTCCGATTCATCTAACAAGAAACGGTCTTCAGTCGGTACTTGCAACGTGTAACCCAATGCAGCCATACCGCGCGGGACGATCGAGATTTTTGACACTTCGCCGCCGCCTGTCATCGCAGCACCCACCATCGCGTGCCCGACTTCGTGGTAAGCTACAATCTTTTTCTCTTTTTCGTTGAGCACCCGGCTTTTCTTTTCCAAGCCAGCTACAACGCGCTCAAACGCCTCAAAAAAGTCTTCCTGCGCTACAGTTAGTCGTTTGTTGCGGGCCGCCAACAAAGCAGCTTCATTGACCAAATTTGCCAAATCTGCGCCCGAAAAACCGGGGGTGCGAGTGGCAACTGCCTTCAAGTCAATATCCGGGCCCAACTTCACTTTTTGAGAGTGAATGTTCAAAATTGCTTCGCGGCCAGACAAATCCGGGCGATCGACCAAAACTTGGCGGTCAAAACGGCCAGGGCGCAACAAAGCAGCATCCAAACTTTCCGGGCGGTTAGTTGCAGCCAGCACAATTACCGTAGTATTGCCCGCCGCAAAACCGTCCATTTCAGTTAACAGTTGATTGAGAGTTTGTTCGCGTTCGTCATTCCCCCCGAAGCTAGCGTTACTGCTACGAGATTTGCCGATCGCGTCCAATTCATCAATGAAAATAATACAAGGAGCCTGTTTCTTAGCTTGCTCGAATAAATCTCTAACTCTTGCAGAACCCACACCTACAAACAGTTCCACAAACTCCGAACCCGAGATGCTAAAAAACGGCACGCCAGCTTCACCAGCCACTGCTTTTGCTAACAGAGTTTTGCCAGTTCCCGGAGGCCCGACTAACAGCACGCCTTTCGGAATTCTCGCGCCAATTGCCGTAAATCTGTCGGGAGTTTTCAGGAATTCAACAACTTCGACTAATTCAGTTTTAGCCTCTTCTACTCCAGCCACATCAGCAAAAGTAATTTTCGCCGATTCGCCTTCTACATAGACCTTAGCTTTGCTTTTGCCGATCGACAGTGCACCCTGCGGCCCGCCACCCTGCCTGTTCGCGAAAAATTGAAAAATCGCCACAAAAATCAGCGGCGGAACCACCCAGCTTAAAACACTGCCGATCCAGCCATTTTTGGAAGGGGGAGTTGCCGCAAATTCAACGCCTTTTTCTTGTAAAAGTTTAGGCAATTCCAGGTCAAAAATCGGCGTAGTGGAGAGCACTTGACCGGGTTTGTCGCCTTCGCCTTTGAGTTGGTAGCGAATTTCATTTTGGCCTACCGAAGCTCGGACTACATCTTGTTCTTGCACTTGATGGACGAACAAGCTGTAAGGCACTTGCGGAATTTGGGGCCCGAACAAATTGGGCAAAAAGATATTTGCCAGCAGGAACAAACTTGATAGCAATAACAAAATATTGCTAATTTGCCGAAAACGAGGGGGTTGGGGCTGGTCTTTAATTGCCATTGATAACTGTCATCCTTTGATTTAAACCAGTTTTATTCATCTATTTTCTCATCAAATATGCACGCACAGTCAAGCGGATTTCCTCACTCGATTGGGTCGGTTAACCAGGCTGCAAGGATTTGCTACTATTAACAATCCTTTTTTTTAATGAACTGCGAAGGTGTGAATAACAACAGGCGTCGCGCCTGTTCCACAAGACAAGAGAAGACAAGAGAAGAGCATTATCCTTGTGAATAGTTAATTAATAGTTATTCAATGGTTATTACTTCAGAATCGCTTTAAAATTTTCTCGCTCTTTTCTTACTTCGTGGAACAGGCGTCTCGCCTGTTATTATTCGCGTCTTCGCGGTTCGTTATATTTATGCAGCTTCGGGGTTTAAATCAATCATTTCCCAAGTAGTATAAGTGCCGATCGCACCCCAAATCACGTAAGGCAAAAGTAACAAAGCTGCTGTTTGAGAAATTGGCAAAACAGCCAAGGTTAGCACAACTCCCACAATCTCGCCAGTCCCTCCCAAAATCGTCCCTACTTTGAGACTTTTGGCTCTGAGAGTAGCAGGAATATAAGCAACTGTGACAATTTCTAAAAGCAAGTACAAAGCCATCAACAGCCATGTTTTAAGGCTCCCTGGCTCCTGTTCCCACACGAAAGTAGCGCTGCCGGCCCCGCAAGCGAAAATCACCGTCCAAATTAACGGAATAGCAGGCTCAAAAAACATCCAATCCGGTCTTTGAAGTTTGACTGCCCAGTTAATATCGCGGAGCTTAAACAACAAAGTGCCGAAGGCGACTGAGAAAGTCACGCCGCCAATAATCATCCAAGATTCAATCATGGTTCTCAACTTTCAAATTGCTCGATCGCTCATTAAGTCGATCGTGTCAAATCTAAGCCGAACTTTGATCCGCCTTTAGTAATAACTTTTGTAAAGCCCGATGCAATTCTCGCTAACCGCCCGACACATTCTTAGCAAACTCATCGCGTCCAGACACCAAATTAGCCGGAACGCCGTTAGGGTAATTTTGCGCGATTAAAGCTTGCAACTTTTCAACTCGGTTTTCAGGGTTTGGGTGAGAACTCAAAAACTCCGGCGGCGCTTCGCCCTTCCTAGAGGCACCGAGAATTTGCATCACCTCAACAATACCTCTAGGATCGTAACCCGCTTCCGTCATAAACCGAAAACCGAGCCGATCGCTCTCAAGTTCGTCCGCTCTACCGTACCGCAAACCGACAACTTGATTGACAGCTTGAGCAATTAATGCTGCCTGCTGGCCACCCCCGCGATCGTCGCTAGTAGCCACCCCAACCGCCGTTACCAAAGACCTGCCCAACTGCTGTTTGGCCAAGTGTTCCGCAGCGTGGCGCGCCACAACGTGACCGCTTTCGTGTCCCAGTACAGCAGCCAACTGAGCCTCGGAATTCAGCCGCCGCAGCAGCCCCGCAGTAATGAAAACTTGTCCCCCTGGCAAAGCAAAAGCATTGACAGTTTCGGGGTCTCGCAGCAGGTGGAATTCAAACGGATAACCCGCTTGTTTCGCCGTCGAACCGTTGACAACTCGTTCTCCTACTCGATCGACATACTGCTGAATACTCTGGCTGGGATAAAGCCCCCCGTACTTGGCTGCCATTTGATCTCGCGACTGCAATCCCAAAACTATCTCTTGGCGGGGAGAAAGCTGCACCCGCTGTCTCTCTCCTGTTACCGGATTTTGTACATCGTTTGTAAAATAGGTAATGGCCCCAAAAAATGCCATTAATAGCCCGATCGCGGCTCGAAATAAAAATTTATTCACAGGCTTTTACCTAAAAAGTTTAGCGAGTAGATTACCAGGTTGACAGCGACCTCCACATCTGTCTGAAGTATTAATAATGGAATATTGTGGTAGCAATTATTGCAGGACTTCTGAACAAGGCTTTTTTTAACGAACCGCGAAAGCGCGAAGGACATAAAGGAAGAGAAGAGAAGAGCGTTATATTTGTAAATGGTTGGTTAAGAGTTAGTTAATGATTATTACTTCACAATCGCTTTAAGATTCTCTCGATCTTTCCTTCCTTCGCGCCCTTCGCGTCTTCGCGGTTCGTTAGTAAAAAAAAATTACCCATTTCCAATGTTTCAAACTACCCGCCGCCGCCTCGCTATTTGGTACACAGCCGTTACTGCTGTATTGTTGCTTGTATTCGCCACTGGTTTCTATTTCTACGTCCGCAATACTTTGATCGATCGCATTGACGACACCCTCAATCATGTTGTTGAAGTAATAGAGCGAACTCTCGTTATCGAACCGCTAAGTTTCCCTACTAGAGAAGATAAAATTAAGTTACAAGTTAATATTCAAGCCAGTTTTCCAGATAGCACCGATGCCGTAGAAGACGACCACATTGATTTAGAATGGTTCAGTCCTACGGGCGAATTGCTGTGGTCTACATTATCCGAACCGCTGAATATTCCCATTCACGCTAACCGCACTGGCGAAACAGTTTGGATAATTAATAATAAGTTGCAGTCGGATCAAAACTATTCCCTCAGACAAGTCACGCAGCGAGTAGAAACCGGCCGCCAAGTTCTGGGATATTTGCGCGTCAGCCATCCTTGGTTTGAAGTGACAAAACCCATCCGCCAATTAATTCTTGATTTGATTTTGGGCGCGGGTTTAACTCTAATTTGCGTTGCAGCTATTGGCTGGCTGCTGTCGGGATTGGCGATGGCACCGGTGCGGGAGTCTTACGGGCGTCTCAAACAGTTTACCGCTGATGCTTCTCACGAACTCAGAAATCCGATCGCCACTATTCAAACTAACGTCCAAGTAGCTTTGGCGGAACCGGATATCGAACCGCAGCAGCATCAACAGCTACAAGTTATCGAACGCCTGACGCGCCGTTTGGGGCGCTTGGTTGATGATTTACTGTTTTTAGCCAGACAAGATAGCGGTATCGTGCAGCAGCAGTGGATTGAAGTTCCTCTCGATGCTTTGCTGATGGAGGTAATTGAAGAACAACAGGCGATCGCCACTACCCAAAATCTCTCTCTTTCTTTGGAAATAGTCGATCTGCCCAACGCTGAGAATAATTTTACAGTCTTAGGCGACTGGGATCAACTAGCGCGACTGTTTACCAATCTTGTCAGCAATGCGGTGCAGTACACGCCCTCTGGCGGCGAAATTGAAGTAGAATTGCTGTTTGCAGCGAAAAACAAAAGGAATTCCCCGATGTTAAATCCTGCACTGCAAATCAAAGTAACAGACACCGGTATCGGAATTTCTGCAGAAGCCCTGCCGCATTTGTTCGATCGATTCTACCGCGCAGATCCCGCCCGCACCCACCGCAGCGCCGCCGGTTCCGGTTTAGGATTAGCCATCGCCAAAGCAATTGTCGAAAATCACCGCGGCCAAATCCGCATTGACAGTGAAGTCGATCGAGGTTCCGCCGTTACCGTCACCCTCCCCCCACACAAATCAGAAGCATCTCGCCTCTAAAACTTCCCCTCCTCCTCTGCGCCCTCTGCGCCCTCTGCGGTTAAAAAAAATCTACCCCTCAAGCCAGATTCTTCCTACATCGCGCCCAAACCCAGCTATTAAAATTCAATTCCAGCATAGATTAACATAAACGTTGTTGGAAAACCTCGATCGAACTTGTGAGGAGTTATTTATGTTTCGCCACAATCTACCGTTAAAAAAAATCAGCTTGCTAGCAGCCACCTGCGGAGGTTTACTTGTTAGTCTCGCAACACTTTCCCAGGCCGGTGGCCCACCGCCCCAACAAGGAAAACCCGTTTCCCAGCCCGCAGCCACTCCCGCAGCCACTGAAGAACCCGTCAGCCAACCAAGTCCGGGCCTCAGCGGGATGCCCTCTACACCCACAAACGCGCCTCCCCGCTTCCCAATGCCCAGTGCGCGAGTTACGCCTAGCGAAGGCATGATAGTAATTAAACTGGTGAATACCACCAATGCTGTCATCAATTATCAAATCGTAGGCGTCACCCAGCAGCGCACTCTGGGCGAACAATCGGAAATTTTGCTGAAAACCATCCCAGTGCCAATCACCCTCACTTACCAGCGCCCAGACGGCGGATTGCTGCTGGTTCGCCCCCAAGCAACCGCGATGCCGGGAATGTTGCAAGTCAGTTTCGGCGCGACAACTGAGTTGGGCACTGATACAAAATCGTTGGAAATTCAGGAAGATGGCAAGGTAATTTTGAATTAGGTTAATTGGTTGACGGTTGACGGTTGACGGTTGACTGTTACCATTCGTGTCAACTTAAGACTAAAATCCATAATAAATATCGTTTATAGTTGAGTTTCGCTCCCCCTTAATAAGGGGGGAACAAGAGTATTCTTACGTCCCCTCTAACTCCCATTAATAAAGGGAGAAGAGCATTCAAAGTCTCCCTTTTTAAGGGGGATGCGAGGGGGATCGAAACTTCGATACAAACGAGATATACACAGGGTTTTAGTATTATGTTGACACCGATGGGCTGTTACTAATTCCCAATTTCCTATTCCAAATTCCCAGTCAACCGTCACTCACCGAGTAACAACGGAGGCAACTTAGTAAAAGGTAAATCCTCGTTGACTGCATCAATTTCTTCCTGTTCTCTTTCGTTGATTTGACCGATATAAGACTTGAGAATTTGCGCCAGACGGTTGTTATAAAATCGGTGCAAACTATAATTTGGCGTAGCTGGAAAGCCGCGCCGTTTTTTGTGCCGCCCGCCGGCACCGGGATCGAAGCTTTGGATGCCCCGATCGATCGCCCATTCGATCGGCGTATAGTAGCAAGCATCGAAGTGCAAGCAGTCGATTTCCTGCAAACTTCCCCAATAACGCCCGTACAGCCGATCGCCCTTATACAAACAAAAAGACATACCCACCGGCTGTCTCTCATCTTCCTTGTCGTAGGCGGCTACAAATAAAACTCGATCGCGATAATTGTGGTGCAACTGTTCAAAAAATCGCTTAGTCAGATACTTGCTTCCCCACCAACCAAATTTGTCGCAAGTATTCTCATAAAAAGCATACATTTGAGCAAACATCGCTTGGGGAATTTCATCGCCCGTCAGCGTTTTTACCAACAAACCAGCTTGGTCAACTGCTTTGCGTTCGCGTTTGATATTGCGGCGCTGGTTGGCATTAAATGCGCCTAAATAATTGTCAAAATTTTGATAGCCTTGATTTTGCCAAATATAGCTGTGGTGCAGCCAACTGCTGAAACCGTGGCGTTCCATTCTTTCGCGCCATTCGGGATCGACATAAAGGAAATTGCAGCCGGAGATATTGTGGCGATCACAAAAATGGTCGATCGCGCTTACCATTACTCCCGTTAATTCATCTTCATCTTCCCCCTCGGCAATCAAAAACCGATAGCCTTCAGCCGGAGTAAACGGCGTCATTCCCATCAACTTCGGATAGTATTGTACACCCAAACGCTGAGCTAAATCGGCCCACTGATTGTCAAACACAAATTCGCCGTAGCTGTGGCCTTTGACATAAAGCGGCGCACAAGCAATCAACTGTTTGTCGCGCCACACAGTCAAGTGATGCGGCAGCCAACCGGTTTTACCTGACGCGCTACCGGAGATTTCGAGATTGTTAAGCCAATCCCATTCCAGAAAAGGAGTTTTGAGGGGCATCGCCAAGGCATCCCACGATGCTTGCGGGATTTCGCCTATTTTGCTAATCCAGGCTACAGAATATTCAGGTTTTGGCTGTTTCAGCATAGGGAGATTTGAGCGTAGAGCGATCGAACTTCATTTAAGTTAATACAATTTCCTCTGTTCGACACTCGTTACTAGGCAGAGCCTGGTAACGAGTTAAATCGATCGACCCGATAATGCAAAAATACCTCTTGTCCCACCTGTTTAACCGCCAAAAGCTCCAATTTCGGCGCTAAATCCCCCAAAAAACCTTCTCCCTCAACAGCCGTCGGTGCATCCGCGCCCCCCAAAATTAACGGGCAAACCGTCAGCCAAAGTTCGTCAACCAAGCCCGCAGCTAGCACAGACGCGACGAGTTTTCCGCCGCCCAGAATCGCCAACCGTTTTAAACCGAAGCTTGCTAGCTGTTGAAACGCATCAATCCAATCAATCTCTCCACCTGCGGTTTTCGCATAGACAGTGCGATCGAATTGAGATGTTGCACCATTCTCAATAAGCATTTTATGAACAGGCAAGATGCCTGTTCCACAAGAAAATTCATCTCTTGTAGAACGGGCATCTTGCCCGTTCTTGAGAGGAGACGGCAATGCCGTTTCCCTAGAGTATTGCCCCGTCAGCAGCCAGCGAGGCACCGGTTGCTGGAAAAACCGCAAGTTTGAGTCAAATTGGGACGATCGCGAACACACAATTTGCACCGGTTGTGGGGGCTTCCCTTGTAGTTCCCTCTGTTTGAGCAATTCCGGCGAAATCACTCTCATCGTCGTCCCATAAGCCTGTAAAGTGCCGTTGCCGAACAAAACCGCGTCACTTGCTGCTACTTGCTGCTCGAGGTGGGCTTTGTCGTTGGCAGAACCGAATCTCGCGGGCGATCGTACTTCATCGGCAATTTTACCATCGGCACTGATCGCGAGTATTACTGTTGCGTAAGGTCGATCGATCTTATCTGTCATTAATTTATGAAACTTTGGCACGACATCATATTTAATTCAGTAACTTCACGGGTATATAGCGTGTTATTGTTCGCTATGCGGAAGCAATCGCAGAATCTTAGGAGCAATCTCCGGTTGCGCTTTTGACATAATTAATTTTATCCATACTCACCTGCTTAGCAACTTGGCTTATAATACTTAAAATTACCAATTCCCGTCAAATTATATAAAACCTAAAAATGGATTATTTAACCTGGAATAATTCAATCGCAGCGGGTCTTCTGGGTTTACGGTGATAAGAAAGACTAATTAGAAAAGCAAGCTAATAGTCGAACTCGAAAATTGTCAAAATTAACAAATCCATAGGCTTGACGTTTAATCAGTTTGAGACGATTGTTGATTCCCTCCATAACACCACTCGTTGTTCGGCTCAAGAAATAGTTACAAATTCCATCGATATGATTGCGAAGCATGGTTAGGGTATCACTGTAAATTGGCTGTGCTTTCTTAATCCATTCAAGCAGTGATTCTTTCCCCTCTTCCACACTATGATGACTTTCAAAAATCTCTCTGAATTCTTCTTTCAATTCATAGGCAAGCTTAATGCGCTTAGATTGACTTAAAACTGTAGCCAATTTAACCCGTTCCTCTTCTTTTAAATCTACACCATTTCTCAGGACAATAAATCTGCTACCTTTTCCTTTAATATTGCTTTGTATTCGGATTTTATTTAATTCCTCATTCACATATTTCATCACATGAAATCGGTCATACACCACAATCGCATTCGGAAAAACTTCTTGGATTACTTTGGGAAAACCACCCCACATATCTACACTCACTTCTAACACCTGCTCGCGAACCTCAATCGGTTGCTGAAGAAGGACTTCCATGATACCTTGCTGTTCATGACTGTCGATCACTTCAATCAATTGACTTTGGTCAATATCGGAAACTACAGTCACAAAATCTTGATGCCCTTTTCTCATACTAATTTCATCGATACTCAGACGTTTAACCGCTCCCCATGAGGCTTTTTTACTTGTGAACGCTTATGATTAAAAATTCCTTGAATCTGATCCCAACTTAATTCTTCCTCTCGTTTTACCTGTGCCACTGTTGTCACCTGAACACGGTGATAAATATACTCCTCATATCGTTGAGTAGAGCGCCGACCTTCATCAACAAAACACAGTTGCTCTGTGAAATATTTTTGACAATTTTTACAGTAGTATTGGCGACGAGGAATTTCCAATTCGATTAACTGACCTGAAATCGGTAAATCTCGAATCAAGATTGGACGAATCTGATGGAGTTCATCTGTGGACTTTTGACAGTGAAAACAAGTAGCATAATCGTCAAAAAACCCACTTTTAAAATTGTTTTTTTATCATCTTTAATACATCTTTCAATCGTAATTTCTGGCAAATTGAGTAATCCGTCAAGATGGAAATCCATGAGCTTAGCCTCTAGCATAAAGTTCCTATATTATACAGTTTCCACCCCAAACCCAGAAGAGCCAAAATTTTTGTAATTATTTAGTAAAACATCAGCATCGAATTGTTAACTACCAATATTATCAAGCTGAACAGATTTGTTCAATTGGTTCAGGTGCGGTCGAGTCGGCAGTAAAACAAATTGGTAGACGAATTAAAATTTCTGGGGCGCAGTGGCTCGCAGAGAATGTGCCGCAAGTCTTGGCGCATCGTTGTGCATACCTGAATGGTCTCTTCACTATTTAATTTATCTACAAAGGTGACATGCTCCCGACAGCATTGTTATTAAAAGATTCTCCCTCTGTCATCATACTTTCCATCCTTATGGCCTCATTATCGAGCAGTGTAGCCGATCCAGTCGAAAAACCGCTCCCCTCGCCCTCCGCAACCAGCAAGTGTCTCAGATCACAAAGCCGATCGATCCCTCTCACTGCCAAAAAACTTAAAATTATGTAACATTAAGTAAAGAGTTATCAAACAACTCTTGCCATATCCGTCGAAAGTTATGACAACAAAACTAAGAGCTACAGACACAGAAAAAATGGAGATAGACTGGCAGCAGTTGAAAGCAGACCAAGAACTGATTATCAATCAAGTAGACAATGCGATCGCTCTGTTCGACTCGTCTGACTGCTTAGTTTTGTTTAACAAAAAATTGGCCGGAATCTGGGAACTGTCCCCAGAATGGCTGGCAACAAAGCCGAAGTGCCACTTGCTGTTTGCGGAAATTGTCGATCGGGGTTACTTGTCTGTTCAACAGTGGCAAGAGTTTCAGCAAGCACTGGAAACATCTGAGCATGAAAGTTTATCATTTTATTTCGAGCAATCCAATGCGGTTTGTTTGGAGGTGTGCGCCACGATTACCAACAGTGGCGGACGGCTGTTGACCTTTAGAGACGTTACGGTATATCAAAACTCCCAAGCTAGTTTGAACGCAGAAGTCAGGCGGCTGAGATTTCTTTTAGGTTTAACCGAACGCCTGCAAAACTCTGACAGTTTGCAACAAATAGGTCAGTTTGCCCTCACCTATTTAGTAGAGGCAATGAATGCAGCTTTCGGAGATGTCAAGGTGATTAACGGCAAGGGAAACGATCGGCAAGCGTCGGGGATTTGCAACCAAGTTTCTAGTCAATTTCTGGCTACATACGGGGAACCCGTAGTCGCAGGAATGCAAGAATTGCTCGACCAAGGCATTCCCTACGGCATCGGTTTGCTTTGGGAAGTGGTGAAAACTGGTAAACCTGTGTTTGTCGAGGATTATGCCCAACATCCCAATGCCGTACCGCAATTTCGGCATCCGGGAATCGGACAACTGGGCATTTTTCCGATCGCAGCTACCAACGGCACAATCATCGGAGTGCTGACGCTGGAGTCCCGCAACGTCAAAAAACTGCAAACCGCCCTCAACCAAGAAGTGCTGGAGGCTGCTTGCCGGACTCTGGGGGCGGCGATCGAGCGGGCTCAGACACAAGAGAACCTGCGCCAAGTTAACGAACAATTAGAGTATTCTTCTCAGTTGAAATCCGAGTTTTTAGCCTCGATGTCCCACGAATTGCGGACGCCACTCAACAGCATTCTCGGCTTTTCTGACTTGCTGCTGCGGCAAACAGCCGGACACTTGAGCGATCGACAAATCACCTATGTAGAACTTATCGAAAAAAGCGGGCAGCACTTGTTACAGCTAATCAACGATATTCTTGATCTTTCTAAAATAGAAGCCGGGAAAGTAGAACTAAACTTACAGCCTGTTCGCGTTCAAGAACTCGCGACAGACTGTCTGAAAATGATGCAGCCACGGGCAGAGAAAAAGCGAATCGGTTTGTCTGTAGAACTCGACTACCGCATTACTAAAGTTTTGCTCGACGAACGGCGAGTGCGACAAATTGTAATTAATTTACTTTCCAATGCCATCAAATTTACCCCCGAACAAGGACAAGTTAAACTCAGCGGGCGTCTGGTCTACGGCAGTGAAATAAACGGCGACTACCGGCCGGATTGTTCTCCTATAAATGCCAGCACTCCTTATTTTTGTTTTGAGGTACAAGACTCCGGTATCGGCATTCCTCAAGACCGCTGGCACTTGCTATTTCGACCTTTTCAACAGGTAGATTCTTCCCTGACTAGGCGGCACGAAGGTACAGGTTTGGGTTTGGCTTTGACTAAGCGTCTGGCAGAATTGCACGGGGGAACTGTTTCTTTTCAATCTGTTTGCGATCGGGGAAGTTTTTTCCGCGTTTGGCTGCCGTTGACGGAGATGCGTCAACAGTTGGGAAACTTTGCTTCTTGTGCTTTGGATACCAAGTTAGTTCCTGCTTCTGCTATTGCTTTACCCATTAGCAGGAAGCGGATTTTGGTTGTCGAAGACCAGCCTTTTAACCAAATGTTAATTTCTGAGGTGATGGAATTGGAGGGGTACGGGGTAGAGATACTCGCGGATGGGAAAGCGATGGCCGATCGTATTCTAGCCGCCTCTGCTGCACCGGAATTGCTGCCGGATCTGGTTTTGATGGATATCCAGTTGCCGGATGTTGACGGCTTTGAGTTGATGCGTCGAGTTAAAGCAGATCCTGTCTGGGAGTCGGTACCGATGATTGCTGTGACGGCGATGGCGATGCCCGGTGACCGCGAGCGATGTTTGGAAGCGGGCGCTTCTGCTTATTTGAGCAAGCCGCTGGATTTGAATTTGACGATCACTACTGTCCGTTCTTTTCTCACCTAACAATAATTATTTGCAGTTCCAGCACTGCCATTTATGATAATTAATAACAACAAAGGTTAAACTCAAGAGTAGATAAATATGTATATGTCTTGCCCGCACTTGCCTCCGAAATCCTGTTCCTACGAAAAATATCGAGTTTAGTAAGGAGAAATATACGAATCAACCAGTTTTCGAGCTTCCCCACGCGCAACTCCTGAGCTAAATTCAATATATTATATCATATTCCATGTCAAACAAGTCGCCCTGCATCATGTTGGTTGATGACGAGCCAGCTAATCTGACTTTACTGGAAGAGTTATTGCACCTGAAAGGATACGCTACAGTATCAGCTTTATCTGGCCATGAAGCGCTCTCCCTTGCCCGCACCTCTCGACCCGATTTAATTTTACTAGATATTATGATGCCGGAGATGGACGGTTTTGATGTGTGCGAGATCCTGCGGAAGGATACAGCATTGCAAACTGTACCCGTGATTTTTTTGACTGCCCTCGATGACGATACCTCTCGCATCAGAGGGCTAGAAATGATGGCCGATGATTATTTGACTAAGCCTTTTAACAGTCGCTTGCTGCTGGCAAAAGTTGAAAATATTTTGCAGTTGAGTCAAATGCGATCGCAAGCTGTATCTTCCCAATTCAATCAGCAAGTGAAAGAGCAAAGCAAGCGCCAAATTGCCGCAGCTTGGGAGGCAAACGAATATCTTTCCGAAAAATTTCAGCTATTTGTGCCGGAGCAAATTCTCGGACGAATTGCGCCGCAAGGAATAGAATCTATTCAGTTGGGCAATGTCACAGAAGAAGAGCTGACTATTTTATTTTGCGACATTCGCGGGTTTACTGCGATCGCAGAATCTCAAGAAGCTCGCGAGACTTTTGAATGGTTGAACGCTTTTTTTACTAAAATGAACGATTGCATAACGTCCCACGGCGGGTTTATTGATAAATACCTAGGCGATGCAATCATGGCAGTATTTGACAAGCCGAATTCTCACGCTATGGATGCGATCGAAGCCGCAGTAGCAATGCAAGAAAGTTTGCAAAAATTTAATGCCAGTCGCCACAAATACAATTTAACAAATCCACTCTATATCGGTACAGGAATTAACACAGGTATCGGCATGATCGGCACTTTGGGTTCCGATCGCCGCATGGACTCTACAGTCATCGGCGATGTAGTCAATACAGCTTCTAGGTTAGAAAATTTAACTAAAATATATGGCTGCCAAATTATTGTTAGCGAAAATGCGATCGTTCATGCGAGAGAATTTCTAAATAACATAAGTCCGAGCTCAAACTCAAATGAAAGTCTATTATTAAAGTGCGACTTAGAAATGGAAACACAGGAGAGTATTATTTCTACTTCTGGGGCGACTGCTGCTGACAGCGATTTGCCAAGCAACAGTTATTACTATCGCTGGATCGATCGAGTCACCCCGCGCGGCAAGCAAGAAGCTATTGAAATCTACGAAATCTGGAGCGCATCCTGTCCCGACTCGGAGGCAAAGCAACTTACCCAGGGTTTATTTGACAAAGGAATTCAAGGATGGCAATCCGAAAAATTTGTCGCCGCCTTGGGATATTTTCAGCAACTAATCGAACAAAATCCTGCGGATACAGTCGTCAGTTTTTATATAAATCGCTGCGAGGAAAAACTAGGTTTTATACCTGCGAGTAGCAGCTCATAAATATTTAACTTTTAGAGCAGGCTCCCGTGTCCACCCCACAATAGTTTAGACCTATTGCAAAAGTCGCTAACTATCCTGCATTGCATCTACGTTGCGTGTCTGCTTTCCCTATCAATGAAAGATTTATGCAATAAGCCTACTCTCAGTGGAGTTAGTATCAAACAGTCGTCGAAACTTGCTCTCTCAACTTCCCGATCAACTCATTAACCCCCCCCGTATTCAAACGGTAACTCAGAGGATGACCGATCAAATAAGCCGAACTTTCAAACAAAACATCAATTTCCACCAAACCATTTTCTCGCAAAGTTTTGCCAGTCGAAACCAAATCCACAATTGCCTCGGACATACCCGTAATCGGCCCTAACTCCACAGAACCGTAAAGTGGCACAATTTCCACCGGCAAATTCAAATTGTGAAAATATTCCCTGGCACAGTGTACAAACTTAGAAGCAACTCTACCGTGAGGAGGTAAATCCACAGTTCGTCGATAAGAACTAGATTCCTTCACCGCCACCGACAGCCGACACTTGCCAAATTTTAAGTCAATTAAATTGGCAACTTTCGGCTTTTTTTCCCGCAAAACATCATAGCCAGCAATCCCCAAATCTGCTTGACCATATTCCACATAAACCGGTACGTCATGCGTCCTTACTAGCAAAGCTTTGGCAGCGCCTGTCGGGTCATAAATTTGAAGTTGTCGGTTAGATGAATCGAGAAAAGCACTGAAGTCTAATCCAACAGATTTAAACAGCCGAATGCTATCTCCTAACAATCCGCCTTTGGGAAGTGCAACAGTAATCATGTCAATTTTTAGAGTCTAAATTGCTTAATTTGGCAAGGGGGCGATCGCGGTCTAAGCAAAAACAGCTTTTACCCAACTCAGAATAACACATAGAGTTCCTAGCGAAAAATAAATTTCGGGTATTGCTCGATCCTTTGTTTGAGGATATATTATATTTAGTAATTTTTTATTTAGTCAATTTTTTAACGACTGTCGGTATGGAAAACCATCAGGAATTTGACGAAAATTTTCACAGTGTAGACCCGGATTCCCTGAAAAAGATTACAGTAGATGAAATCCTCTCAGGCGGTGGTGTAGAGAGGGAGGAGATGGACTATACAGTAGCTGTACCTAGCGCTAACCAGGCAAGGGTTCCCAGGGACAGAGGCTTCTCATCTCATGTGCAATCAAGCGTGTTCGATCAAGCCCCTCGATCGCCGTTTGCAGAAAAACGCGGAACGCTGGGAGGCTGTTAAGGTAAAATGCTTGCAGAGGTTGGTGCACAGAACTGGGCAATCCTCTTCGAGGGCTTCGCTAACGCGGGTTAGCGTTAGCGAAGCGATCTGAAGAAAAGCCCTCGAAGAGGATCGTCATTCAGTCTCACGCCTTTGTGTATTCAACTCTAAAACTTAAAATTTAACTGGCGATCACAAATAACTGACAGCTAAACTATGACCAAATTGACACTCGTTATTGGCAACAAAAATTATTCCTCTTGGTCGCTGCGTCCTTGGCTAGCGATGAAACAAGCTGGACTGGAATTTACCGAGGTCAGAATCCCCTTATACTTGCCGACAAGCTATGAGGAAATTCGGCGCTATTCTCCCTCGGGAAAAGTGCCAGTTTTAATCGACGGTGACATCAAAGTGTGGGAATCTTTAGCAATTTGCGAATACGTTGCAGAACGATTTGCTAATGATTTGTGGCCGACAGATGTAACGGAACGGGCGATCGCCCGTTCCATCTGTGCCGAAATGCACGCGGGGTTCCAAAATTTGCGCGAAAATATGCCGATGGACTGCCGCAACCGCTATCCGGGAGAAGGGATGACTGCCGGTGTAGAAGCAGAGATCGATCGCATCTTTGCCATTTGGCGCCAATGCCGCCAAAAATTCGGAACAGGTGGCAATATGCTGTTCGGAAAATTCACAGTAGTTGACGCTATGTTTGCCCCGGTTGTCATGCGTTTTGTCACCTACGGAGTCAAATTAGATTCAGTAACAAAAGCTTATGCGGATGCGATTTTAGCCTTGCCTGCCATCCAGGAATGGGTAGCAGCAGCTTACAGCGAATCGGAAAGTATTACACATTTTAAAATGTAGCAAAAATTAGTTTACTTAACCTCAAATCTCAAGTTTTAAAATTAAAATCAGGATGCGGATTCTTTTAGTTGATGATGAAGTTGAGTTGACTGACCCTTTGAGTCGAGTTTTAAGCCGCGAAGGTTATACAGTTGATGTGGCATTCGATGGAGCAAGTGGCAGCAATTTAGCCATGCAGGGCAATTACGATTTGCTAATTTTGGATTGGATGCTACCGAGACAAACCGGACTGGCAATTTGCCAGAAGTTGCGATCGCAAGGACGGAATACGCCAGTGCTATTTCTCACCGCCAAAGATACCCTAGACGATCGCGTACAAGGACTCGACGCCGGTGCAGACGACTATTTAGTCAAACCTTTTGAACTGCGAGAACTGCTAGCCAGAGTCCGCGCCTTGCTGCGGCGGCCTCCTACGATTGATGCCGAGGTTGCTGTCGGGCGGCTACAAGTTGCAGACTTACAGCTAGACTACGACAATCAAATAGCTTATCGGGGCGATCGCACAATTGACTTATCAGAAAAAGAATGTCTGTTATTAGAATACTTAATGCGCCATACGGGTCAATTGCTAACACACGAACAAATCCACCAGTATTTGTGGAGTGAAGCAGAAAAACCCAGCAGCAATGTATTAGCCGCTCAAATTCGCCTGCTGCGTCGCAAAATAGAAGCCCCGGGCGAATCGGTGCTAATTCACACAGTCTACGGCAGAGGCTACCGCTTTGGAGAAGCCAGCTAATAATAATAGGAATTGCCCAAAAAATCTTGTAGGAAGCCATGCAGACCTCACCGGCGGCATATATAGCGATCGCAAATGAATTGTAAATCACACATCATGTATAATAATGAGGACGTAAATCTCAGTAGGAGTTGAGATGTCCCAAAAGAAATCGGCAGAAAAATTTGTGG
>NZ_JAUBQW010000249.1:0-3417 GCF_036701485.1 Microcoleus sp. Pol11C3
TCTCTATTTTCAGCGCGGCTTCTTGGCTCTATCCTTTATGCAGCAAGCATTATAGGTACGTTGTCACCCGCTAAGCCAGCCAACAGAAAAGATTAGTTTTTTAAACAACTTTTGCGGTTGCTGGGATGCCAGTTTTAACATTTGCGGACACATCAGCATCCATGCGCCGACAATCCAATTGCGAACTCCGTTAAGTTTTATTATCTCAAATGCGCGGTCTAGGGATCTCGTATGATGGGGGTCTGGAACTAGCACGATCGCAGTTTCTCCTTTTGCCTGGATTTCCTCGATCGCTCTTTCGGCGTTGAAGTCTTGTTTAAATAAATCGAATTCGCGAATCCCGACTATTTCTCCTCCCACATCTCGAAAATAGTTTGTGTAATCTTCCACAAAAGATGCACCGAATGGGCTTCCCGGATTGTATAAAATTGTTGCTTGTTTTTGATTTTTTGCGAGGAGGTAGTCCGCTAAATCTCTAGCGATTAAACTGCTCGTATATTGAGTGCGAAAGAAAAATTTCCTAGGTTCATGCGTCAGCTCTTCCGTGGCTGCACCCGGAGACATTAAAACCAGATTATTGTTATTGTAAATATCTACAGCGTGCATCGTCATCTCGCTGCTAGCGTGACCGATAACTGCTAAAATATCCGGTCGATTTACCAGTGAAATTGCTCTTTGTTTTGCCTCCTCTTCATCGATCGCATCGTCAGCAATAATTACTTTAAGTCCTTTGCCGTTAATGGCTTTACTCGGTAAAAAACCTTGACCGGGAAAGTCCCGATCGCTAGAATTAGATAGTCCTAAATTAACTTCTGTTTGCGCTTGAGCCACTCCGCGCAGATATTCTTTCGTCTGAGCGCCAAGCTGAGAAAAACTGTCGGAATTTCTCTGACAAACGGAAAGGACTACAGCAATTGTGTAATAAGGAGTGTTGCTGACCTCCAGAAAAGCATTGTTCGTGTAAATTAAAGTTTCTGGATCTTTGTTGACTTCTTTCTGCCACGATTCTTTGAATAAATTAAAAGCTTGTTCTGAATTGAAAGCTGCAAATTCTTTAACTCCTCTTTGCTTTAACCGAGGACGAGAACTTGTAAATAGAATTTTTTCTCCGGCACTTAAATTATCTGGGAGGACTAAACGAGGGTTTGAGGGGAAAGGTGTCGTGCTGTCACTGGCGATCTCAACCCGCAGCGATTCCCTACGGGATAGCTTCGCTTCACGCAAATCCTCCAACACCTCAGCAGCGGAGTGATAGCGATCGTTAAAGTGGTAGCGCACCATCTTATTTAAAACTGTTTCCAGTTGGTCGCTAATTTGTACCATCGGGCGATCGTGGGTTGAGTAGTGCCAGATGAGTTCGCAAGTCTTTTTATCATTAAAAAAGTCTTGAATATCTAAACCTGCGATCGCTTGAATACCGATGATTCCCACAGCATAGATATCGCTGTTAAATCTTGGCTGATTTGTCCACTGTTCGGCCGGCATATAACCGTCTGTACCGATGACACGAGTTTGAGTTATTTGACCGCCCTGAATCGCCAAATTGCTAATACCTTTGACTGCCCCAAAGTCTATCACGGCAATTTTGCCGGATCGGTTGCACCGGATTAAGTTTGACGGTTTAATATCGCGGTGAATAATATGTTTTTTGTGGACGCAATCTAAAACTTCTAAAATGTCCTGCAATAAATCAATAACTTCTGATTCCCTAAACTGCCTGCCTGAACCGATCTCCTTGTTCAGCGGATTTCCTGCAATATATTCTTGAATTAAGTAAAATCTTCCCTGTTCTTGAAAGTGCTCGATTAACCTGGGAATGCGCGAGCACTGCTCCAGAGATATCAGGGATTCAGCTTCTGTTTCAAATTGCACCTGTGCCCTGTGCCAAACATCGGGATCGTTCGATTGAGGAGGCCCAATTTCCTTGACGACGCACAGGGGATTTCCAGGGCTGCCCAAAGCGTCGTTAGCGGTATAGGTTCTGGCAAATCCTCCCTCACCTAATTGACCGATAATTTGGTAGCGATCGCGCAGAATATCCCCTGGATTCAGACACCTAAATTGTTCCATCCCCTTAACTCGCTGCACTCGTTGGTGTCGATCGTACCACAAATATGACTTTTATGAACTCAAGGTTATGACTTTTAGGAAGTCAATTAATGAATATTATGAATTGACTTAGAGGGGAATTTATTTAATGATGTTGACATCCGATGATATTATTAGCGAGGAAGGTGAAACTTGTGGTGTATATCCAAAGCTACGAGATCATACAGGAAAGTTTTGGTGAAGAAGCCTACTCTCAAGTTAAAGTAGAGTGGAAATTTGGAGATCAATTACCTGATTTGGTAGAGATTTATATTGGATCAACAAAATCTCAGGTGAGAATTGTGAACTGTGAGAGGAGTGTTACACTTCTTGCACCGAGAAGGGAAATGGTCGAGGTTAGAGTCTGTCCTCGTTTAATAGCTTCTCAAACAGATGGACATTATGTTTTCAAGGACACCATGCCTTATAACCGAATACAAGAGGCAGAGATACATTGGGAAACCTTTTGCTTGAGAGGTTATCTATGCACCTGTTGAAAAGATACCGATAAATTCCTTATCAGATGACCTTGAGGAGATCCTTATGAGCCAAAGTAATGATTACCAAGCCGAATTACAAATATGGCAGACCCACTTAGCAAATGCCCAATTGACAGGCGATCGCAATTTGGAAGCTACTGCACTCACCAATATTGGTGCCATTCATCATGCCCTAAACCAATATCTCAGAGCCATTGAGTTTTATTATCTAGGACTCAGGTTGTTCGGAGAGATGGGAAATCGGGCTAAGGAAATCTGGGTGTTGAACAACATCGGTACAACCTATAATAACCTTAATCAGTACGACAAAGCCGTAGAAGCTTACCAAAATGCGATTACTATTTCTCAATTAGAAGGAACGCTTGTTCGAGAGGGTTGGGTATTAAAAAATCTTGGTCATACTTATCTCTCCATGTCTCAAAACGATAAGGCGATTGAAGTTTATCAGCAGGCAGTTAGGGTTTTTCGGGTAACTAATAGTACAGAGGAAGAAGCTGATGTGCGGAAGCTTCTACAAAAAGTTCAATAGACATCTCCAATAACTCTTGTCTAGCGGGCATTTTGCCTGCCTTTTACAGGCAGCTCTTCCGACAACTTGGGGTATAATGTACCGATCGCTACATTATACCCATCTGACTAGATATGGATTTTAATCTCGATAATTTATTGAATTTGCCGAATGTCACTGTTTTTGGTTATTCAACAGAATTATAATTTATTATTTTAAATTTACACTTGATTAATGAATGTATTATAGCATTTCTTACAAAGGTGAGGTACAATAACAGCAGTGAGTAAACCAATTCCAAATATTTGCTGATGTAACTTC
>NZ_JAUBQW010000250.1:0-3410 GCF_036701485.1 Microcoleus sp. Pol11C3
AAATTTCAGTGGTGGCGATCGCAATTTGTAGAAATTCCTTGAGGCTAAACTTTCGCTGCTGCATCCAAATTGTCAAGGATTCGCCGCCAAAGTCCTCCACAAACATCACGAGGGTGTTTTGGTATTTTTGCAAGTCATAAACCTGCACGACTCCCGCCTCTTTTAACTCTTGGGTGATGCGGTATTCGGTGCGGTAGCGCACCAATTCTTGAGGCGTGGGGTAGCTTTCTTTGAGCAGTTTGAGGATAATCGGCCCTTTATCTGCTTCCCGAATGGCTCGGTAAACCAGAGAGTTGGCGCTTTCGTAAAGCAGCGTCTGGACGGCAACGCCTGGAATAGAGAGCATATTGGTTTTTATGGTAAAAATTAAAGCTAACTCAAAACGCACCAGCTTTGTCTAGAGCATAGCGCGTTAGAAAGGAAAAAATTTTGTTTTTGTAACAAATGTTTAGTTTTTCCGGTAGCAGCCTGCAAATACTTTGTGGTAGCCCCGATTTCGATCGCCTAATTTGTAGGTGCGTCAACAGTCGATCGCACTTTTGCTGTGATTTTCCGCCCACATTACGCAGCCTGGGGTGTGACACAGAATAATTACGCAGAAAACTCTATTTTTAAAATAATAAATTATCGCTTTAAAACGTTTTTTATCAGTCAATGTACGGTATAGAGCTATAATTTATAGCTCTATTGCTGGATAAAATAAGTAAAAACCGATGGTGAAAGTTGAGGGTGCAGAATCTGGGTTTCAGGTATAGCAACCGCCCTGATAGTGACGAGGTTATTAATCGCTAAGTCTACGCCGCAGTTGACCGCACTTAGCCGCCACTACCTTAAAGTTATAATTGTCAGATACGTGATCTGCCAGCTCAAAGCTAATGAAACTAGCCTTTTTTTCTATACAGGGTGCTGCAATGGTAGCGATCGCAGCCACTATTGTGAGTACAACAGTGGTACAAGGACAACCCATTGTTCCCGCACCCGATCGCACTGGCACTATTGTCACGCCTGACAACGGCGATCGCTTGAATATTACAGGCGGCCAAACTTCTAGAGATGGAGCGAATCTTTTCCACAGTTTTCAACAGTTTGGGCTTACCGAAAGCCAGATTGCTAATTTTATCTCTAGTCCCACTATTCGCAACATCTTAGGACGGGTAGTAGGCGGCAATCCTTCTATTATTAATGGTTTAATTCAAGTAAGTGGCTGCAATTCCAACCTATTTTTAATAAATCCTTCGGGCATTATCTTTGGCCCTAATGCTAGCTTGAATCTCCCGGCTGCTTTACAGCTACTACTGCTACTAACATCGGTTTTGATTCGGGTTTTTTCAATGTTGCAGGAGCGAACGATTACAGTACGCTGATAGGAACTCCGAACACTTTTTACTTTAATCTCAGCCAGCATGGAAGTATAGTCAATGCAGGTAATTTAGCTGTTTTGCCGGAACAGAGTATAACTTTAATTGGCGGCACAGTTGTCAACAATGGTTTTCTCAATGCTCCCCAAGGTAATATTATTGTCGCTGCTGTTCCCGGTGAGACTAATATTCGGGTTAGTCAACAAGGGCATTTATTAAGTTTAGAAATAGGGGTTATTAACGGCAAATTGTTGGCAGAAAATGGGCAATTATCTCTGCCTTTGTCTCTTCCGCAATTGCTTGCCGGCCCAGCTAGGAACTCTGCTACTGGTATCTCCGTTAACGGTGCTGGGGAAGTGGTTTTGACGGCGGGTTTGAGGGTGGAAAGCGGGGATGTGGCGATCGCGAGTTCTACTGTTAATAGTCAGAATGCTACACTCTCGGCAGCACATAATCTCACTTTGGTAGAAAGCCAGCTACTTACTGAGAACAATTTGTATCTGTTGGCAGGAGATACGGTACGGGTGAGGGATGGAATTAACGCTTTCAGGGCGATCGCAGGCAGCAATCTTACTATACAAGGTAATCAAAATATTGATATCTTCGCGCTAAATTACCCTAACCCTGCATTCCAATCCTCCGGGGATATCACATTATTAAGTAACGGCAATGTTTCCGGTGATGCTCACTTCGCTGCGGGAGGTAATGTAAGTATTCTCACATTGTCTGGCAACGGTGGCAGTTTTTTGAGTTTGTACGACCCGATTATTAGCTCCGAGGGAGATGTGAGATTTGGTGATTATACTGGAACCTCACTTAAGGTAGAAGCAAAAGGTGCGATCGCGGCGGGAGATATTACTATCACTGGGCCAGATACTACTTTGTCAGGTTCAGCCGATCCAGATGCGGCGGTGCTTTCAGGTAGTGCAGCTTTAATTCTGCGATCGGGCGTTTCGACTCTGGCGAATGCTGCGAATCTGCCGCCCAATGTCACCGCAGGGGAGACATTTTTTGCTTCTGGGGGTGTTGCTTCGGGCAATAGCATCGGAGTCGGAGCGATTTCGACAGCAGGCGGGCCTGTCATTTTGGAGTCGGGAGGCGACATTGCGCTGGATGTGATCGCCACTTCTGGCGGTAATATTACCCTCAAAGCTGCCAACGACATCGCCGTTACAGGCACTCTTCAGTCTAGTGGCGGCAGTATTGACCTCACGGCTGGCAATCTTCTCACAGTCAGCGGCACTTTTACAGATAGTAACGGTGTAAATGCCAGCATTTCCAGCGCTAATGGCACGGGTGGTGGCGCGATTACTATTTGCCACGCAGGGGGCACTACTATAGCAATCCTAAATCATTATCAAGACTCTGATACAATTATATGCAATACTTGATTGTGACAATAAAAAAGGAATAACTTACAACTGCCACAAAAAGATATGGAAAGAGAAATGGCTTTGTTAGAATCTTTCATTAAAAGCGATATCGATGCCAGACAACTAAAACGAGCAATAGCTGTAAAAATGGCGCTTTCAGGTAAAATTTACCATGAAATTAGCCAGATGTTAGGTGTAAGTAATTTTTTTGTGGGTTATTGGAAAAAACAATTTAAAACCAAAGGCATCGCCGGAATTCAACTAGGACATAAAGGGTCAAAAGGGTATTTAACAGCTCGACAAAATACTGAAGTAATCGAGTGGTTAAAGAATAAAGAATATTGGAATTTAGATGAGCTGGTTACTTATTTAGCTCAAGGATTTGGTGTGATATATAAATCAAAACAGAGTTAGTATGAACTTTTTGACCGGGCTAAAATTAGTTGGAAAAAACTCAAAAAACCAATCCTAAATTTGATAAAAAAGTGGTAAAAAAAAGAGAGAAGAAATTAACGATAGTTTGTTTAAAAACAAGGCTGGTATAGAAGCTGGGGAAATAATAGTATTGTTTTTAGATGAATGTCATCTACTTCATGGTGATCTAACTGGTTATGTTTGGGGTCAATCAAAAATCAGAATTGAAGTCCCAATTACCAATGAAAAAGATAGACAAACTTAT
>NZ_JAUBQW010000025.1:0-55658 GCF_036701485.1 Microcoleus sp. Pol11C3
CTCTATTTTCAGCGCGGCTTCTTGGCTCTATCCTTTATGCAGCAAGCATTATAGGTACGTTGTCACCCGCTAAGGCTTTGAAGGCGAGTAACGAAAACAACTTAGTTTTGTTTGGTTTAGCCGTCGGCATTACTGCCCTGTTGGTGGGATTGGAGCGCTTTACTCTGTGGGTGTTAGCTCGCCATAGCACATCTTAGTATCGCTGTTGGTGCAAACCTGACCCATGATTTCCAAAATCTAAAGTTCCAAGTTTTAAGGAGGTTACGACGATGAATGACAAGCAGCAATCTGAATCTGACGACAAACATCTCAACGATCCTCAAAAGAATCCCGATAATCATCCGATCGCTACAGGATTGGGCGCAGTCGGCGGCGGTGTTGCCGGTGCCGCCATTGGTGGTTCTGTGGGCGGAAAGTTTGGTGCTGCAATTGGTAGCATCGCAGGGGCGATCGCGGGGGGGATTGCCGGCAATGCGGTGGCTGATGTTGCTTCAGAGGCGATCGCCGAAATTCAGCCTGCGATCGGGTTAGGTTTTGGCGCTAATGCTCAGCCAGTTGAATTGCCCAAACATTACACTTGGGAAGAATTACAAGCACTATCAAAACCGCAAGGGTAGGGTTTGGACAAAAAATAGAACTACCACAGATAAACCAGCGAGAACAAAACAATCCAAATCACATCAACAAAGTGCCAAAACAAAGAAGCTGCACTCACGCCGAAGTGACCGGCATTGTAATTGCCCGGAAGGAAAGAACGGACAAGCATAATTAGCTGCAAGATAATCCCGACAAAAACGTGCAAACCGTGAAACCCCGTCAGCAGATAAAATGTCGCGCCGAACAACCCTGTAGTCAGCCCAAAAGATAGGTGGTTCCACTCGATCGCCTGATTAACTAAAAAATAAGTTCCCATCAAGGATGCCGTCAGCCACAGCAAGCGAAATAAACCCAGTTTCCGGCGATCGAGGGCCCGTTCGGCAAAGTAAATGACAAAACTGCTAGAAACCAGTACCGCCGTGCTAATCGCAGGTTTAAGCACCTCTAATTTCGGGACCCCAGGAGGGAGCCAGTTAGGAGTTGTCTGCCGCAAGATGATGTAAGCGGCGAAAAAACTGAGGAAGACCATACTCTCGGAAAGCAAGAATGCGGTAAAGCCAAACATCCCCTTTTTGTGATCTTGAGAATTTTGGTTGCTTCCTTGGGGCGAAGAGTGGGGCGATCGCCCTGAATGCGTAGGATTTGCCATAAGTAAAGAAAGAATAAGTCATCAGTCATTGGTCATCAGTCATCAGCCAGAAAATACCTCTAGCATTCAATCGATGTCAATTCTTGAAATTATCTGCGTTAATCTGTGTTTATCTGCCTGACATCAGCGGTTGAAATTGCAGCTATTCTTGAGTAGAAGCCTGGGTAATCGGATCGGGAGAATCGACATAGTGGTATGGCGGCAAAGTCACAATCGGAATCTGGGCAAAATTCTCAACAGGCGGCGGCGAAGAAACAGTCCACTCCAACCCCGTAGCGTGCCAAGGATTGTCAGTTGCTTTCGGGCCCTGCAGCGCGGAAACCACCATATTGACGATAAAAGGCAGCGTCGATACCCCCAGCAGAAATCCCCCCAAACTGGCAATGACGTTCAACCCTTGGTATTGCGGATCGTAGGAAGCAACCCGGCGCACCATCCCTTGCAAGCCCAACGGGTGCATCGGAAAGAAAGTCAGATTAGCCCCGATAAAAGTCAGCCAGAAGTGGATTTTGCCCCAGCCCTCGGCGTACATCCGCCCAGTCATCTTGGGAAACCAGTAGTAAATTGCTCCAAAAATCGCAATTGTGATGGTGTTGAAAACAATGTAGTGGAAGTGGCCGACTATAAAATAAGTATTATTTACGTGCAGATTAAAAGGCACGGCCCCCAGCATAACGCCGGTGATGCCGCCGAACAGAAACATGACTACGCCACCCAAGGCAAACAGCATCGGCGTTTCCAGGTGCAGCTTTCCGCCCCAAACGGTAGCAGTCCAAGCGAATACCTTAACGCCAGTCGGCACGGCGACTAACATGGTGGAGAACATGAACAGCATTCGCATCCAGCCGGGAGTGCCGCTGGCGAACATATGGTGTACCCAAACGAAGATGCTGAGTAGAGAAATTGCAAAGGATGCAACCGCTACGGATTTATAGCCAAACAAAGGGTTGCGGGAAAAAGCCGGCAAAATCTCCGAGAAAATACCGAAGGCTGGCAGCGCCATTACGTAAACTGCGGGGTGCGAGTAAAACCAGAATAAGTGCTGGTAGAGAATCGGGCTGCCTTCGTTAAAAGGATCGAAAAAGGTTGTCCCCAGGGCTAAATCGAACAACATCAGCACCGCAGCCGCAGTCAGGGCTGGCAGGCAAAAAAGTTGCAGCAACTGGGCGCTCAAAACCGTCCACACAAAGATTGGCATTCGGAACCAAGTCATGCCGGGTGCTCGCATTCTGACGATCGTCGTTACGAAGTTAATTCCCCCCATAATCGACGAGATGCCTAGCAGCGCCACACTCACCAGCCAGATAAATTGGCCGTTGATTAAATCGCCCGACGGGTTCTGGATGCTAACCGGCGGATAAGACCACCAGCCGGCCTGGGCGGTGCCGCTGGGTAGCAAGAAGCTGGAAATCAGCAGGATGCCTGCGAAGGGAATTATCCAGAAGGAGATGGCATTGAGGAGGGGAAACGCCATGTCCCGCGCCCCGATCATCAGCGGTATCAGGTAGTTGCCTAGACCCACCATGCAGGGGAAAACCCACAGGAAGATCATTATTGTCCCGTGCATGGTGAATAAGCCATTGTACAGCGGGCGATCGACTAGATTTAATGCTGGAGAGATCAGTTCGGCGCGTATAATCATCGAGAATAAACCCGCGATCAGGAAGAAGGTAAAAGCAGTAATTAGGTATTGAATGCCGATAACTTTGTGATCTGTACTAAATCTGAGGTAGCGCCCCCAAGCAATCGGATTTTCAGTGCGATCCCTTTCAGAATTATTACCGTCGGCTATGTTTTCAATCGAGTTATTTGTCATTTTTCAGTTGCTTAGTTATTAATCAAGAGCAAATTCTTTTTTTTGCCGAATGCTTCGATCAGTTGGGATGATTCACCACAGGAGGCGGAGCCGGCTTCACAGTGGGCCAGAAGCTACCTCTGGTTTTCTGCACTTGCTTTGTGTGTTCGGAAACCGCCCGATTGCTTGCAGCAGTTGGCGATTGTGTCGCAGCTTTGGTCAGCCAGCGATCGTAAGCTTCGGGGGATTCAACGTACACATCCGCATCCATCAGGGCAAAGTAAGTGCCGCTGAATTGAGAATCTCTCAACCGATATTTGCCTTCTCGGATCGGCGCAAACACAAAATTAATACTGCGGTTGGGAATGATATCTTGCTTGATGCGGAATTCAGGAACGTAGAAACCGTGAATAACATCCAGTGATTGCAATGTCAGCCGCACGTTTTGATTAACTGGCAGGTGCAATTCTGTACTGGTAACATTCTGGCGCGGATAGCGGAAAGACCAAGACCACTGTTTAGCAATTACCTCAATTTCTTCATCAATAGGTTTGGAATTGTTGTTATTTTCCGTAGGTTTGTTGGCGGCATAAACAGGTTCTTCGAGAGGCAGGTGCAAGTGTGCGATCGGCGTCAAACCTTGGATGTTGATTTGCTGATAAATGATGTAGCTCTGAGTGGCGATCCAAGATACTAACATTACCGGAATAACTACCCAAAGAAGCTCGATTTTCCAATTTCCCCTCGCAGGATGACCGTGGCTGAAGTCTCCTTTCGGTGCCCGGGAAGTGAGGAGAGAATAGAGGATAATGGCAGCAATTCCCACAAAAATAAACGCTCCGATCGATACCAAGAAGCTAAACAGATTGTCAACTTGTTTGGCTTCTGCTGTTCCCTGACTGGGCATCCAAGAATAGGCCTGTTGTCCCACCCAGTGGCTGGCTATCATATCCACTGCGATCGCGATCGCCAATAGCAAGGCCTTAAAAACTTTCATCAGAAAAATGGGTAGAAACCCCGTCCTTTTAGGACGGCTTTACATTTGTCTTTTAGAGCTGTTGGGGTTAAGATGCGTAACTGCCACCGTCTTTTCGGTGAAAAGCCTTACAGTATTTGTGACGAATACCTTATTTATTTACCTATTTACTTGAGCGCAGAACTAGGATTCCCCCCCTGTCGGAGCAAACCCCCAGCGGTATTGTGAATCCCAAACTGAGCTCCCATGTGTGCTCCCAGCGTCCCGTGAACGAATAGTAAACCCAGCATGACAACGCCTGCTAGCAAATAGCTCCACTGTACTTGCCTGGTAGCTTCTTTGCGCCAGCGGTAACGCTGAAATCCCCTCCACACTGTCATGGCAACGATCGCCCCCAACAGCAAAACTCCGCCCAAACCGTGCAAGACCATCGTCGGCGCAGCACCCAATCCCCACGCACTCTTGACATTCGCAGGGGGATCGGCGAGCATAATCTCGAAAAATCCCGCTGCTACAGTAAAAAATGTGACGATCGCACTTGCCACCAAATTGTACCAGCCCACATCATAAAAGCTCGATCGGAGCGCAGGGACAGCCAAAAATTTCAAAATCGGTCTTTCTAAGGGAAAAAGGTTTCCTGCTATATCAAACAAGATGGCAATTATAAACAAACCAAGGGTAAAATGCACCAAATTCGGATGAATTGGCGCTTCGTAGGGCAACCTATTTGCACCTAGCTTGAACCCCAACTGATCGACAAGTTGCTGCACAAGTTGCGAGTTCATTGCAAAATCCCTCTTTTCGTCGCTTCAACGATCGGCTCTACGTGCAACCCGTAAACCCAAACCAGTCGAGTTCCCAGATATGTTTGAAATAAAACCAAGCAGCTCAAAAACGTTGCCGCACCCAGATAAGCAGGCGATACTTTCAAGGGATCGCGCCTGCGAATTACGAAGCGCCAACCCGCAATCGCGGCAAGGATTGCCGCCAGCGACCAGCCAGTAATTGTGTGCAAATTCAGTACCGGCTTAGCCACTTCATAAGGTTGCGCCAAACCAGCTTCAAACTGACCGAAAATGACGGCTAGAAAGATGGAAATTGCAGCGACAAACAAATTCCAAAAACTCACCTCAAACAAGCGGTGATTGCGGGTAAAATAGCCAGTAACGTCGCAGAAAAATGAGAAAAAAACCATCGCAATTACAAAGTGGACAAGAATCGGATGGATCGGATCGGGGTAAGGTAGATTTTCGCTATTGAGAGGTAGAGCCGGCATTGCTTTCTCCTTACGGCATCAAGGCGTTACGGTTACTTTATATAGCAACGGTCAAATTAAGTTGGTGTTGCTAATAACTATTTGCTTAAAATTGCCCAATTTATATCTATCTAAAGATTGATATAGTGGGTCTAAATCATTCATGCAATTGTAGTGGGAGCATTTTGTTCGCTAGCGAGCAAGATGCTCACACTACGATTCACACAACTCATTTAGAGGTGCTATATAAACAAAATTTTATCAGTTTCATGGCTTTTCACTAACTTGCTGAATCAGTTTCGCTACCAGTGCAGTCCATCCCGTCTGGTGCGACGCGCCCAATCCTGCACCGTTGTCGCCGTGAAAGTATTCGTGAAACAAAATCAGATCGTGCCAGTGAGGATCGTTTTGAAACTTTTCCAAACCGCCATAAACAGGTCTTTTACCATCTTTACCTCTGATAAAAATGCTATTTAGCCGCTGCTCTAATTGCAAGGCAACTTCCCATAAATTCAGCATAACTCCAGAGCTAGTAGGAAATTCTACTTTGAAGTCATCACCGAAATAATGGTAATATTTTTGCAACGATTCAATTAATAAGAAATTTAACGGAAACCAAATCGGGCCGCGCCAGTTTGAGTTGCCACCAAATTGCTCAGTCGTAGACTCAGCAGGCTCGTAGTCTACCTGATATTCCGTGCCATCCCACTCAAAAATAAATGGATGTTCTAAGTGATAGCGAGAGAGGGAACGGATGCCGTAGGGCGATAGAAATTCATTTTCATCAAGCAGCCTTTTGAGGACGCGCTGCAATCCTTCGGGGGTGGTAATTGAAAGCAGCCTGCGCTCACCGACTCCTTTAATTTCCATACTAGCAATATTCTTGGCCAGTTCCGGGCGATTCTTCAAAAACCAATCGATTTGCTCTTGGAATCCGGGGACAGTTTCTAATAAGTCAGCTTCCAGAGTATCGACAGCAAATAGCAGTGTCATCCCCACCATTGATCGGACTTTTAGCAAGGAACATTCACCGTTAGGCAGAGACAGAGCATCGTAGTAAAACCCATCTTCATCGTCCCACAAACCGATTTTTTGGGAACCGACATGGTTAACAGCATCAGCTATGTGAACGAAGTGTTCAAAAAATTTGAGCGCCATGTCCGAGTAAACTCGATCTTCGCGGGCAAGTTCTAAGGCAATGGCTAACATATTCAGCGCAAACATTCCCATCCAGGCAGTGCCGTCTGCTTGTTCCAAAGAACCACCAGTTGGCAAGGGTTTGCTGCGGTCAAATACCCCAATATTATCTAAGCCTAAAAAGCCGCCTTGAAACAAATTTGCACCTTGAGGATCTTTACGATTTACCCACCATATAAAATTGAGCAGCATTCTGTGAAACATCCGTTCGAGGAAGTCACGATCGCCTTTACCTACTCGCTTTTGTTCAATTTTATAAACTCGCCAGGCCGCCCAAGCTTGCACGGGTGGGTTGACATCTCCAAACGCCCACTCATAGGCTGGAATTTGACCGTTTGGGTGCATATACCACTCGCGAGTTAGCAGGAGCAATTGGCGCTTGGCAAAGTCAGCATCGATTAAGGCGATCGGTAGGCAGTGAAATGCCAAATCCCAGGCTGCAAACCAAGGATATTCCCATTTATCTGGCATGGAAATGACTTCTTCTGCATAGAAGTTTCGCCAGTCAGCATTGCGACCATTTAAACGCTCATCTGGTGGTATTGGTTCTCCTGGATCGCCTCGCAACCAAGTGTGAACATCGTAGCAATAAAACTGTTTAGTCCACAACAATCCCGCAAAGGCTTGACGCTGTACGTTGCGGACATCTTCATCAAGATTGGGAGTTAGCGATTCGTAAAATTCATCGGCTTCTTTTTGCCTTTGAATGAAGGTGTCTGCAAACTCTTGGCTAAAAGGAGTATCGGTGTAAGAATCAGTAAATCTGAGTTGAATAACTGCGGTTTCTCCTGCCTCAATTTCTAGGTGATAGCGGGCGGCAGCTTTAGTACCAAGTTGAGCGGGATTGACAGCTTCTTGGCGATTGTGAACGATAAATTCGTGGAAAGCATCTTTAACATAAAGCGAGGTATTCTCAACACCGTACAGGCGCTGTAGGTTGGTTTCATTTTCAGTAAATAACAGGGGAGGATTGTCTTGACAAAATAGCCAGCGATCGCCATATTTTTGATGGTGAGCTTTAATAATTCCATCGGCTGTTTGAGAAACCTGGGCTTGTTTTTCGCTACCAGTCCATGACCAAGTATTGCGAAACCATAAAGTCGGCAATAAGTCAAGGGTTGCTGTTTCCGAACCCCGGTTAGTGGCGCTGATGCGAATGCAAATATCTTCTGGGGATGCTTTGGCGTATTCAGCAACGATATCGAAGTAGCGATCGCCCTCAAAAATTCCTGTATCCATCAACTCAAATTCTGGTTGAAATTTGTCGCGCCTAGCATTTTCCTCAACCAACAAAGTATAGGGATATGCTTGCTGCGGATATTTGTACAGCCAGCGCATATAAGAATGAGTTGGCGTATTGTCTAAATAGAAGTAGTATTCTTTGACATCTTCTCCGTGATTTCCTTGACTGTTCGTAAGCCCAAAAAAACGCTCTTTCAAAATCGGATCTTTGCCGTTCCACAGTGCTAGGGCGAAACAAATTTGACCGTGCCGATCGCAAAATCCCCCTAACCCATCTTCACCCCAGCGGTAGGCGCGCGATCGGGCCGCATCGTGAGGGAAATACTCCCAAGCCGTACCGTTGGGCGAATAATCTTCGCGGACAGTTCCCCACTGGCGATCGCTTAAATAAGAGCCCCAGCGGTTCCAGTGGGCTTTCATTTCAGCATTTTCTTGAATTCGTTTCTGTTCAGCATCCATTTAACTGATCCCACAAAATTTCAGATTCCAGAATCTCGATTAGCCACCTGTGGCAAAGCCTGGATACAATGTCATCCCGCCATCCACAAACAACGTCGCACCGTTGACATAATCCGAGTCATCAGAAGCCAGCCAAACAGCAGTTTTAGCGATATCTTCCACTTCCCCAACTCGACCGTAAGGAATCAGTTTTAATAACTTTGCTTCGGCTTCTGATGTATCCCATGCTGATTTATTGATGGGGGTTTTGATTGCCCCTGGCGCAATACTATTAACTCGAATTCTGTGGGGTGCGAGTTCTTGGGCAATACTCCGCATCATCATATTAATACCGCCTTTACTAGCAGCATAATTGACGTGACCCGCCCAAGGAATTACCTCATGTACTGAGCTCATGCAAATAATTTTGCCAGCAGCCGATGAAATATGGGGTTGTACGCCCCGCCGCATAAATTCTTTGGCAGCTTCGCGAGCGCACAAAAACTGTCCGGTTAGGTTGATTCCAATGACCAGGTTCCAGTGGTCGAGTGTCATGTCTACCAAGGGCGAATCTTTTTGTAGACCTGCGTTATTAACCAGGATGTCGATCGTACCAAATTCCTCGATCGCCTGACCGAACATAGCCTTAACTTCGTCTTCTTTGCTGACATCGGCACCAAGAGCGATCGCTTCTGTACCCGCAGCTTTAATGTCAGCCACAATTTTCTGCGCTTCTTCAGCTTCCGAGTGGTAATTGACTGCAACAGATGCACCTGCTGAAGCTAGAGAACGGGCGATCGCTTCGCCGATACCAGAACTTGCGCCCGTTACGAGAGCTTTTTGGCCTTTCAGAAGGTGAGGGGAAAAGCTCATAATTTTTTCTCCGTCATTTTTTTTATTTATTGGACACTTATAGAGATTTTACTTGTCAAATTGATAACAATATTGTGTCAAAGTTGTGACAAGAAAGCTATTAAAGTAGCTTTCTTTAGTTCAAACTCTTACTGAGTATAGCGTCTAGTCATTTTGACGAAAAAGATATTTCTATCTTAAGAAAGAGATTTTTTAAAACATCTCTTTCTTAAGATAGATACTTTTGAATAATCATTACCTCTAACTTGAGGTTAGTTATTGTGGAATTGCATTTTTGTATAATTAAGGGGTAAATAATAATAGTCTTTGGGATAGGAAAGTACAAAGAAAACAAGTTTATTACGTCAATAGTTTTATCAAGCTTAACGAACAGTATTATGAACAACCCAATCTATCAAACTGTGATTGTAGGTGGCGGCTTTGCTGGGCTATTTACAGCTTTGCACTTGAGCCACCAACACTATCCCCGCTCTGTAATTTTGATAGAAAAAGAGGATCGCTTTTGCTTTAAGCCGTTACTTTATGAATATTTTAGCGGCGAGATGGGTGCAGAAGAAGTTTGGCCGCGCTATGATGAATTGCTAAAAGGTAGCGGTGTTATCTTTGTGAAAGATGCCGTTCAATCCATTGATTTGCACGAGCGGGAAGTGAAAGTAACATCGGGAGCTTGTTACAATTACAGCAATTTAGTTTTGGCTTTAGGCAGCGTTACAGGATATTTTGGTATAGAGGGAGCTCAAGAGAATGCTTTTCCTTTCCGTACCGGAGAAGATGCGATCGCCATAGACAAACACCTGCGCGATTGCTTCCAACAAGCTCTTCAGATTGAAGATGCAGAAAAGCGGCGCAAATTCCTGACTGTCACCGTAGTAGGTGCTGGAGCTTCGGGTGTGGAAATGGCAGGTACATTAGGCGATTTACTGCCTAATTGGTATGCTGCTATGGGTGGCAATGCAGAGGAAGTGCGGGTCGTTTTACTCAATCACGGCGAGCAAATTCTTGACAACGATATTAATAGTCACCTGCGCGAAATTGCGAAAAATGCTTTGCAAAAACGCACTGTACCCGTAGAATTTATTATGGAGGCAAAAGCTACTGCTATTCGCCCCAACGAAGTTGAATATCAGCGCCACGAAAAAACTGAAATCTTACCTACATCTACAGTTATTTGGACGACAGGAACTAACATTAACTCGCTGATTAAAGGTTTAGCAATTTCTGAGGAAAGCCGAGACAAACACGGCAACCCTTTAGTACACCCTACACTACAACTGCTGGAGTTTCCAGAAGTTTTTGCCGGGGGAGATTGTGCGACAGTGCAAGGCAATTCTTTACCTGCCACCGCTCAAGTTGCTTATCAGCAGGGAGCTGCAATTGCTCACAATTTGAATGCTCTGGCTTTAGGAAATGAGCTAAAACCTGCGGAAGTTAACCTGCGAGGAACGCTGTTAAAACTTGGGATAGAAGAAAGTGCTGCTAACATTTACGATACTTTTCAAGTTACCGGAGAGGTCGGTCATTTAATCCGCCAAGGTAGTTACTTAGAGTTATTGCCCACTCCTGTTCATAATTTTAAAGTAACGGCCGAATGGTTGAAAGATGAAATTTTTCAGCAACACTTGCACCCGATTAACACTGCGGAGGTGATTAAATGGGTCGGCGGTGCGGTAGTAGGCGTTGTTGTCGCTCGAAAATTGATGCAAATGTTAGGAGACAGAAAAGATGACGCGGATACTTAAAGGCTAAAATAACACAAGATTTTGAAATGGCTTAGTTTGTTAGCTCGCAATACTGTTCAGTTAAGCCATATCCCCCCTAACCCCCCTTAAAAAAGGGGGGGACAAGAGAGTTCTTAAAGTTCCCGCAACGATTCGGGGGATGCGAGGGGGATTTATGGGGTATAAACAGTGTGAACTGAACGGTATTGTGTTAGATCCTGTCGGCCGTCATGACTACAATTAATTAAATAGGTTCGTAGTGAGGACTTTAGTCCTCATAAACATCAAAGGACTAAAGTCCTCACTACAAACGTTATGGGGATGTCAGTAAGATTGCGTGTCCGTCAGGATCTTTGACGAGGCAACTTTGGCGGAAAAAACTGGAATTATCTGCAAATTGCACGAGCTGCGGCGAGATAAACTCAACTTTATTTTGCCGCAAGCTTTCCAATAGTGGATCGAGATCGTTAACAATTAGTTCGACTTGCATATGAGCAATATCGCAACTTTTCCAATCCCTCGGTATGGGGCGGCCTTTTGGAGTAACTAAATAGTCTAATAGCTCAATTCCTAAACCGCCTTGAATCGGCCGCAGTGCGGTGATTTTGACTTTAGCTTCTGGCAAATTATCGAGGCGAACTTGGGTTTCGCCTTGGTTGAGGCTGCCTCCATCAACTTGCATTCCCAGTAAGTCGCGGTAAAAGTGGAGACTTTGCTCGGTGTTGCTAAGAGCGATCGCGCTGTGATCGATTCCTAAAAACAAGCGATCACCCTTTTGATGCCACTTTTCTTGTCCTTTGTCGGGAGGAAACCAAATTAGCTCTAAATTGTGGCCGTCAATGTCTTTAAATTTAAAAGCTCGCACGCCAGCAGCTTCTTTATTTTCGGGCGGTATTGTCTGCGGTTCCGTGGAGATGGGGTCAATGGAAAAAGAGCACAGGTGTGCATAGGCGCGATCGATGTCACTCACCACAATTGCCAGATGTTGAAACCATAAATCATTACTTTGCGAATCTTTTGGGATGGGTTTTCCCTCAACGTTAAGATACTCCATCAGCTCAATCAGTTCATTTCCAAGCTGCAAAGTAACAATGCGGATTTTTGCCCCATCAACGCCTTCGAGATCGCTGTAATTTTGCCCTTCAACCGTAATATCCGAAACAGGTTCAAACGAGAGGGCTTTCGTATAGAAATCCTGGGAGCGATCGGCATCTGTCACAGTCAATCCAATGGCTCGGATTTTTTGCACTTGTATAGGAGGCTTATTCATAAACTTTGTAGTGCTTTATCTAAATTATAGGCAGCCCCGATCGCAGCCAGATGCGAAAAAACTTGGGGAAGATTTCCCAAATGCTCGCCGCTAGGCTGCGTTTGCTCGGCCTCAAGTCTAGATGTGCTGATGAATACAAAAGCACTTATCCTAGCCACGATGGATTCATGGCGGTACTATCAAATTGGTTAGTAGTTTTATACAGTTCGTATTGCCCTTTTGTCGCCGCCTCGCGAGTGCGAGTCAGCATCGCGGCAACTTGTGCTTGATCCATCGGCTTAAACGTGCGGGCTGCCTCAAACGCTTGATCGAGGAGTTGCATGGTATCAATGCCAGTAATCACAACTGAAGTAGGCAGATTCATCGCATAGTGGAGACATTCGATTGGGGTGACAGTGTTGCTTCTAAGAACGTAGGAATCGCCCATAGATTTCATCCCCAACACACCGATTTGGTTCTTCACCAACACGGGCAGAACTTGTTGTTCAAAACTTCTAAAATGGCCATCCATCACATTTAGTGGCATCTGTACGGCGTCGAAACGGAAATTGTTTTGAGCGGCAATTTCCAGCACTCGCAGGTGAACCAAAGGGTCTTTGTGTCCTGTAAACCCGATGTAGCGAATCTTGCCCGCTTTCTGCGCTTCCACCACAGCTTCCATTGCCCCACCGGGGGCAAAGATGCGATCGGGGTCTTCCATCCGAATAATTTCGTGATGCTGCATCAGGTCGATGCGATCGGTCTGCAACGCCTTCAGTGACTCATCAATCTGCATCATGGCAGCGCCCTTGGTGCGGCCGTCAATCTTGGTCATCAGAAACACCTTTTGCCGGTACCCATCCTTGAGCGCTGCACCCATCCAGCGGTGGCTGCGTCCGTTGTGATAGTCCCAGGAATTGTCCATGAAATTGATGCCACGGTCGATCGCACTGCGGATGAGCTTAATACTTTCTTGCTCCTCTCGAATGCGTCCGATATGGTGTCCCCCTAACCCGATCGCAGACACTCGCTCTCCCGTGCGTCCCAGCGTCCTGTAACTCATCTCGCCGCTTTGGGTTTGACCTTGGGCTACTGCACTTTCAGCGTATACTTGGGTCGGTTCATCTTGAGCTAACAAAGGTTTGAAAAACCCTTCGGAAGCAGCCAGCCCTGCTGCAACCAAACCCGAAGCAGAAGTTACTTTTAACAAATCGCGTCTGCTGATACCCATAAATGTCTCCTTTAAGAAATAACTAGGACTTACTCACAGTATTAGAGGAACAGATGCAAAAAACCTCTATCAAAGTAGGTCACAGAAATCATCCTAAATAGTTAGAAGCAATCTTTTCTCTAGCCTGGGTCTGAGGTGCTTGAGCTATGGAACTGTCTAAAGGAATAAGTCACTGCTAAGTCTCCTTGTGTGCGTGAATACAAAAGCTCTAATGCAAAGTGTTTTAAACACATACAAATATAGACTTTTGCAAAATGTCTAGTGTAACTTGTGGTTATATTCCGAGCGAGCAGTTTCTACTCAGCAAAGAAATTGGTGTTTGGAAGATTCGTACTGGCCGAAATGTCGGTTCGGATCATTTGCCGTTAATTACAGATTTGGTGATTTTAAGGGATGATTCGATATTTTCTAACAAATTATTGATTAACTGTATCTGGTATTCCTGAATATTGGTCTGTAGCGGCTCTTTGCTGTCTTGAAAACAGATAACTTTTCCGGCGATTTCCTTGTAGTGTTGCAGCATGGAAAAAGTATCGGTGCAGAAGCGAGCGAGATAGTGTTTAGCAGCCTCGCTGCAAATTTCGGTTACTTGATTTAGATAAGCTTCTGACGATTCAGGCAGCTTTTCATACCCAGTTCTTTTATTCAAAATATAGCTAGCACCGCCGACTACTGCGGCTCCCACAGGCCCGCCCAACAGCCAACCTAAGCCAGTTGCGATCGCCACTGGAGCCACTTCGCTGTCGATCGACTTTTGAGCTGGAGGTGGTGGCGGTTCCGGTAAGCTGACTTGTGGGGCTGGGGGAAACGAGATCAAAAGGGCGATCGGCTGTTCTTTCTCAAAGAATTCGCAAGCTTTATTTACCCATTCTGCGATCGTTTGCTGCTGATGTAAGGCCTCTCGCTGAAATTTTAGCTTCCACGCATCAAAACTCCCTTCCTGAAGCGACAGCGCCATTTCCGATTGATACCGCTGCAAAAGTGTGGGCTGGTAAAGCCAAATCTCGAATTCGGAAACGCTGGCGTGAAAGCCTTTTGATATCAATTTTTCGGCTTTTTGTTTAATTTCAATTCTGTGCTTGTGCTTTTGTTGAGCTGCGGCTATTTCTGTGGCGACATTTTCAGCTTTGGATCGGAGAGATTGGCAAATTTTAGTAGCTATAGCTTCAATTCTGGGCAACTTAACTGCTAGTTGTTCCTGTTGAGCTGCCACAATACTTTGCAAAGCCGATTCAAAAGAGGCAATTCCCGTAGTTTGGGCGGCCGCCACATCTCCTTTCAGCCTCGCCCTCAAAGCCGGCAAAGCATCGACGCGGTAGATATTGCTGATATTGTTCGGCAAGTTCGAGCGAAAACTTTCGGCAACAAACAACAACCGATTGTAAACTTGTTTTTGCTCGTCTGGTTCCAGTAGATTGAGAAAATTGGCAACAAAGACTACAGTGTTAATTTGGCGATCGCTCAACCAATCTCTCAAATTCTCCCGTTCCCCTAAAGTCATCAATTTGCGAGCATCTAAAACCTGCACAACTAAATCAGCCGTTAGCAATTTATCTCTTACTAAATTATCCTGTTCTTCCCGGTCATTTGTTCCCGGCAAATCCAGCAATTCCACACCCGTTTTTAGGAATGGATGGGGACAGTAAACATTAACGGCCGCCACATCATCCCGCATTTGTCTGGCGTCGTCAAGGATGGCGTAGCGTTTCAACACATCAGTCCCCGGTTCGCTAACTTCTGTGCCGTCTTTAAGGGTAATTTTTGCGTGCAATTCGTCGCCGTAGTTGACATAAATGGCGGCACCTGTAGTGGGCACGAGGTCGATCGGCAAAGCACGATTTCCAAGCAAAGCATTGAGCAAAGTTGACTTGCCGTAATTAAACGGGCCAAAGACAGCAATTTGAAAAGTTGGTTTGGCGAGATAGTCGCAGATTGAGGTTGTATCTCGATAAAGTTGGGAGTTTTTGTCGAGTTCGAGAATACCGAGTGCTGATTTGAGATAGTCTGTCAGGTTTTGATAAATTTCGGGTCGTTGCATATTGTTGTTTTATTTCATTTAGCAGATGCTAGGAAAGATTGATATAGCGATTCAATACTCTGCGACTCGGCAGAAACATCAGCCTCCAATTTTTTCAACCGCTGCGATTCAGCCTGACAATTAATCTCGCGAGATTCCTTTTGTTCGAGCAAATTATCTAACTCAGCTTTCCGAGAATTAATATCCGCATTCATGCGATCGCCCACTTCCCGCCCGTAAACATCAAAACACTCTTTCACAGCATCGTGAATCGGCTGCCACTGCTCTTGAGCCACCTGCGGCAGATATTTCACTAGCTCTTTTTTCGCAGCTTTCACCAACTGTTTATGAGCTCCGTCTGCTTGCAAAACCCCAACACCCATCCCCAACAACGCCAAGTACAGCGGCCCCAAAACAATCCCCGTCAAACTAGCAAGAATCGTACTGACGCTCAACACAGTAATTAAATTGAGCAGAATATTTTTCCAGTCAAAACCCGCTCCTGCCATTGCTACGCCCGCCAGATTTCCGGTCGTTAACGAAAACAATCCCATCGCCCATTTTGCCCAAGCTGGCGAGTTATCTTCGTTCGATGTGCTGACCGCTGCTGGTATTTTTTGCCCCGTCAGTTTTTCTGTGATTTTTTCAGTTACTTTCGTGTAAGATGCTCCGTAATTTGCCGCACTTTGTGAGAGTTGCGAAAATGCTGAATTCATCTCTTGTTCAGCAGTTAGAGTCCAAGCTGCTAGTTTGTCGTTGATGTACTGCTCGAATGCTCGTTTGAGCGATGCTTCAAAAGCTTCTCGCTTGCCTTGGCTGAAGAAATCCAGAAATCTTAGCTCTGGTTGATACCTTAAGAAATCTGTTTCAAAGGTGTTTTCTAAGTTAAGAACGTAGGCGCGGAAAGAATCTGCGATCGCCCGCGATTTACTATCTCTAACTCGGCTAATTTCTTGTTGAAATTCATCGCGAATCTGAGTCAGCTTTTTAAACTCTGGCTCAACTGAATTAATCTTTTCCCTCAACTCATTGACATCGCGATCTAGTAATGGTAGTCGGCGCCCAACAGCTTCCCGGACGCGAGCAGAAATTTGACGCGCCAAAGTCCTCGCCGGACGCAATTCTGAAATCGCCCTTTCCTGGGTTAAAAACGTATTCAGTGCCGCCATAAACTCGGGAAAACCAGTGCCTTCCAAATCCGAATCCGGGTTTTTCATCCGCAACCTGAGCGCCTTAAGTGAGGTAATTGGAAACACTCGCTCGTCGTAAATATCATGTCCTTCGGTTAAACAATATTCAGCCAAATTAACTTGGAAAACGCGCCGCAGTTTCCCTTCTGCTTCTGCCATTTCTTCCGGATCGTCCGGGTCAATCAAACTTTCCCGCACCTGATCCCAAGCATTGATCAGAAAGAAAATGCTCAAACCGCGACCTTTAATGTAATTTTCTAAATAACGTCTTTCCCCCATTGTGCAAGGCTGAGTTGCCCTGAGCACAAACAAAATAGCGTGGCAGTTGTTGATGTAACCCAGAGATAATTCATTGCGGGCTTCTGTATCGTTCAGTCCAGGACTGTCTACTATTTCTATGCCTTTTTCCAGCAAAGGTAAGGGATATTCTACTACGGCGCAGTCTATATCTGGAAATGCTGGTTTCTTTTCTTCTTCTAAGCGTTTGGCCTCAGCGGGGTCAATTGTGTAGTTCTGTTTGAAACTTTTAAAATCTAGCTGTTTGGGGCTTTTGCCGTCATTGAAATAAACGGTAACATTTTTTTCTGAACCATAGCGCAAAATCGTCAGCAAAGCTGTACAGGGATTTACATCGCTGGGCAGTAAGTTTTCCCCAATTAACGCATTGAGAAAAGTGCTTTTTCCGCGTTTCATGTCGCCTAGCACTAGCAGCCGAAAGACTCCTTGGCGCAAGTTTTTACTGGCGACATCGATGTCAGCGTTGTCTGTTTCTAAACCGAGTTTTCCCGATGCTTCTCCTCCTGCTAATTCTGATTGCTTGATGGCTGTCGCGATGTTGCTGAGGCGATCGGCAATTTCTCGGCGGACGGCGGCTACTCGCTCTAAATCGTTGAGAAAGTTGCTAGTTTCTACTTTAAGGTTCATGGGTATTTCCTGATAGTTTCCTGCTTGAGATTTTCAACTTCTGTCTTCTTCAATAAACATTTTGTAAGCGATAAAAGCAATGCCTCCGACTATCAGGGCGGCTGCCAGCCAAGATGCTATGCGAACTGCAACGATAACAGCAATGACAATGCCTGTAAATTGAGCGGCTGCTATAATTTTTCGGCGCCACTGTTTAAGTTTGCCGTTAACTTGGCTGTCTGGTTCTTGGTACTTGCTTGTTATATGTTCTGGCACTGAGCGTTCGATGTCTGCTTCTAGTTCGCGAAGCCGAATTTCTTGTTCACGCTTCCGCAGTTCTTGTTCTTTGTGCCGGAGTTCTCTTGCTTTTTTGTCGGGAGAATTCATAAATTTTACCCGGTTTGCTGGTTGCAAAGTGTGTTATTTATTGTCAATTTTGCTGATCGATAATTTTTTTACAACTGTAACTCACATTTTCCCCTGTGTCGATAGATGTTAAGAAATGTAAAAAAGGGCGATTCCCTACGGGATAGCTACGCTTCACGACTAATTAAGCCGATCTCCCTAGGTACTAGACTAGGCGCTGGGAATCATCAATATCCTTCGGGGCCGATGGTAGTGCGATCACACTCCGCTTCCGACAAATCAACCAAGCGCGATCGAAATAAGTTGCAGCCCGCTAATTGAGCTTTGGTTAACTTTGCTTTCTCCAAATTAGCTCGGCTCAAATCCGCATATCTCAAATCGGCATTCGTCAAATCTGCATTGTACAAATCCGCACCTTGCAAATTAACTTTCTGCAAATTGGCACCTTGCAAATTGGCGTGGCGCAAATTTGCTCTTGATAAATTTGCTCTTGATAAATTTGCTTCCGACAAGTTAGCTTGATAAAGTTGAATGTCGCCCAATTCAGCATCTTGCAAATCAGTTTTATAAAGATTGGCTTCAGTCAAATTTCCGTAGGGCAAATAAGCTCGCCTCAGAATGCTACCCGAAAGATTTATTTCCGCCAAATTTGCTTGAAACAAGTTATCTTCACTTAAGTCAACGGCGTTAAAGTTTCGCTTGCCCTCAGCATACTGAGCCAGCAATTCTTCAGCGCTTAGCTTTTGCATTTTCATCCCTTTATGACGACAGCTATTGCAGCTAATCCATAACAGTAATTAATGGGTATTAATCTGTGTATTTATACTTAGGCATTATTTTATGTTAAGCTTGTGTAACAACAATCTCATTTTTTCTAAGATTTTTTTTATATTTGTAAAATTCTGCCTAGCTCGACCAGTAAGCGGTCGGTAATGTCAAGATCGATCAAGAAACCAAAGTCAATCATCTCCACAAATATGCCAGAACTTCCTCCTTCCATTGCTCAGCACTACCACGAACGGACGAAATACGATCCTGAAACCATTGCTGCTAAAAGCAAACAGCTAGATTGGACAGAGCAACCTGTGCCGTTCAAAGAATATAAAATTGGAGCGTATTTTGATCTCAAGCCTTATTTAAAAGACCCCTCGGAAGATTCCGATGCCGATCCCGATGCCGGTTGGTGGCATCGGTTATCCAGTTTGTTGCTGTGCAGTTACGGGTTGACGGCGAAAGTGCAAACGGTAGACGACAGCTACCTGTATTTGCGATCGGCACCGTCGGCGGGCGGGCTCTACCCTGCTGAGGTTTATTTAATCTCCCGTGGCACTCCGCAGTTGCCGGCGGGACTTTACAACTATCAGTGCAGAACTCATTCACTTGTTCATTTTTGGGACAGTCAAGTTTGGCCATCATTGCAAGCAGCTTGTTTCCAGTCGCCAGCGCTAGAAAACACCCAATTGGCGATCGCCATTACCACTGTTTTTTTCCGTTCTTCTTGGCGTTACGAAGACCGAGCTTATCGGCGAATTTTCCTAGACACCGGTCATTTATTGAGCAATATCGAGTTAGCTTGCGCCGTCAACGATTACCGACCTCACCTGATTGGAGGATTCGCCGACGAAGCTGTCAATGAATTACTGTACATCGACTCGGAGCAAGAAGGAGCGATTTGTGTAGTTGCTTTAGCCGACTTGCTAGATATTGACCAAAACTTGCCTAAATTTAAAACCGCTTTGCCCGGAAACACCACCACAGATTACCCGAACATTTCCGAAGGTCAACTGTTAAAATACCTCCACAAAGCTACGCATTTAGACTCAGACCCTACCGGAGCGGATGGCTGGAAACTTGATGAAAGTGAAGGGGAATTAGAGGATAAATACAACTTTCCTTTTTGTACTAAAGTTTCGACGGTCACTCCTTCTATTCCTTGGGGAGTGAACCTGGAAACTTTAGAAAACACTATGCTCAAACGGCGTTCGACTCGTGCTTATACAGGTGCTTCTTTGAGCTTGGGCGAACTGCTAGCTATGCTCGATTTTACTTACCAGCCCCAGCACTATATCGACCAAGGATTAGACGGTTCTCCAGACTATTTCGATCTAAGTTTAATCGAAACTTTTATTGCTGTTTCGGGAGTGAATGGGTTAGAAGAAGGCTGTTACTATTACGCTCCGAAAGCTCAAGAATTGCGGCAAATTAGGTTTAAAAATTTCCGCCGAGAATTGCATTTTTTGTGTTTGGGGCAAGACTTGGGCAGAGATGCGGGGGCGCTGTTGTTTCACACGGCGGATTTGAACAGGGCTGTAGCAAAATATGGCGATCGAGTTTACCGCTATTTGCACATGGACGCGGGTCATTTGGGCCAGCGGTTAAATTTAGCAGCTATTCAACTGCGTTTGGGTGTCAGCGGTATCGCGGGCTTTTTTGACGATCGCGTCAATGACGTTCTCGGTATTCCTGCGGGTGAGGCGGTGCTTTATATTACAACTCTGGGAAGACCTCGATCGTAAGAATGAGTCAATCGATTTTAGATTTTAGATTTTTGATGGAAGAATTGGCCTTGCTGATTTACGGTATGAACGACTCAATCTGCAAAAAATGAAACAAGCGAGTCAGTCAATTTTCTGAAGTTTCAACTTATAGGGTAAGGTGCACATTGCCAACCTGCAATATAGAGGTTTTACGTAACTCCTGCCATTGCTATTTCCCAATGCAAAACCTGCTAAATATTCTGTCGAGCACTGATTCTGTCACTTCTTCGCCCGTAACTTCCCCCAATGCTTGAATTGCACCGCGCAAATCTATTGTCCAGAAATCTAAAGGCAATTTGTTGCTAATAGTATCCGTGCATTGTTCCAGAGAAATTTTTGCTTTGGTTAACGCCGCTGCTTGCCGCTGGTTGATTGCTAAGTCTGAGTTTGCTGCTTGCAAATCTCCCCCGCTGACGGCATCTAAAATTGCTGTTTCTAAGTCTTCTATGCCTCGATCGAGGGCGGCGGCTGCGGCAACTATTTGGTAAATCTCAGAGGAAAAAGGTAGTTCTGGGATTGTTTTTACTAGGTCGATTTTGTTGATAATTATAATTAGCTGGCGGTGCTTTACTTGTTCGTAAATTTCCGAATCTTCCTCCGTCCAACCAGATTCTGCGTCAATTGTCAACAACACTAAATCGGCTTGTTTTGCTGCGGCGCGCGATCGCTCAACGCCAATTTTTTCTACCTTGTCTTCGGTTTCTCGAATGCCCGCAGTATCGAGCACTTGCACCGGAATGCCGCCCACAACTAGCTGCGATTCTACCACATCCCGCGTCGTTCCGGGCAAATCTGTGACGATCGCCCGATCGCTCTTACTCCACGCATTCAACAAACTCGATTTTCCCACATTCGGCCGCCCAACAATCGCTACTTTCAAACCGCTTCTCAACAATTCTCCGCGATCAGCCGTTGCCAAAATTGTTGACAATTCCGCCAAAACCTGGTTTATTTCCAAACAAGTTTTAGCTTCATCTAAAGGCGGCAAATCTTCCTCAAAATCAATTCTCGCCTCAATTTCTGCCAGCACGTCCAAACAAGTTGTTCTAAGTTGACGAATTGGCTGCGCTAATTTTCCCTGCAAACCAGCCAAAGCACTTTGTGCAGCAGCAGGCGATTTTGCTCCCACCAAATCTGAGATACTTTCAGCTTGAGTTAAATCGAGCCTCCCGTTCAAAAAAGCCCGCAGCGAAAACTCTCCCGGTGCGGCCAATCTCGCCCCATTTTCCAAACACAACTGCAAGACTTGCTGCACGGCCATAATACCGCCGTGACATTGAAATTCCACCACATCTTCGCGAGTAAAAGAACGCGGTGCTTTCATGATTAACAATAAAGCTTCATCAACTAATTCTTGAGTTTTGGGGCGACGGATATGACCGTAAAGAATGCGGTGAGACTCCCAGATTTGCCGTCCTGGGGCGCGAAATAGAGTTTCGGCAATTTTTAAGGCTGCGGAACCGGAAACTCGCACAATGCCGACGCTGCCTTGTTGGGGAACTATGGCAGTGGCGATCGCTGCGATCGTTCCTCCTTTTGTTAGTGATTCAGACATTTTTATTGTTTACACATTCCAAAGCGATCTCAATCTCCTTATTTTGACTGTCAGGCAATGGGTTCTCCGTATTCGAGGGTATAAATCTCTGGTTCGTCATTCAAAAATTTAAAATAGCCGCCCTTTTGGGCAAGCTGTACGAGTTCCTGAGTCAAAGGGTAGGGGAGATTTTTTAATATTTTTCCTGCAAGCGCTAATTGCTAGTCGGCTGTGAGAGACAGAATAACTTGAATTCACGATTTAACCAGTTGTACATTCATTTGACTTACCTCCGACCAGATTGTTAAATTATACATATCTCATTGACAGGATAAACAATTTCAGCGATTTTTTTGCCAAGATATTAGAAGAGCGCGGCTGCTGCTGGGACTTGGATCGCCAATCCGATCGCCGGTTCGCCCAGTCACGGCTCTATCCAACTTAAATTACTCAGCCAAACGTTTTTGTTATCCTTATTTCATGCCATAATCGAACATTAACAGGGTAGAGGGCAAAGCATGATTGGTCAACTTCTCGACAGACGTTACCGCATCATTAAAGTCACAGACTCAAGTGAGGTGGGAAAAACTTATCTAGCAGCAGATACTCACCGTCCCGGGTATCCGCAATGCACGGTTAGAGAAATGCGACTCCCCGGCACAAGTTCGCAAACTCCCGAATTAGTCAAAGTTATATTTCAAAGAAACGCAGAAATAATTGAGAAATTGGGAAAACACGACAAAATCCCCGAATTATTGGCGTATTTTGAGGAAAATCAAAGTTTATACTTAATTGAAGAATTTATTGCCGGCTCACCTTTAAGTAAAGAACTAATCCCCGGTGAACCTTGGGATGAAGACAAAGTAATTGCTCTGCTATCAGAAATATTAGAAATTTTGGTGTTCATACACGGGAAAGGTTTCATTCACCGCAGAATTCAACCAGACAGAGCTATCCGGCGCGAGTCTGACGGCAAAGTTGTGTTGGTTGACTTTAGCTTAGACAAAGAAATTAACCCGGAACTGGCTAACTGTCATTTGTTGGCGCAAACCTCCCCTAACTCTGTTAAACGGCATGAGGCAAAAAAACAGGATTTGGCGACCCAGGAGTTATACGTGCCGATCGAGCAATCGATCGGCAGCCCCCATTATAATAGCGACATTTACGCTCTAGGTACGATCGCCCAGCTTGCCGTGACGGGACTCTCACCCAACGAACTGAGTGCCTTAAAAAACAACAAAGGCGAAATTCCGTGGAGAAATCGGGCAACTTGTTCACCTGCCCTAGCAGATATTATCGATCAAATGGTGCGCCCCGACTGCGAGGAACGCTATCAGGAGGCTGCCGAAGTTTTGGCAGACCTCAAACAAATCGCCGTAAAATGGGAGGTTGAGCCGCCGCCAGCCACAATCATCACGGACGCTATGAGTAAACCGCCGAGACAAAGCCAAACCAGACTGCTGCTATTGGCTGCAACAGCGGCAGCTTTAATCTTGACAGCAGTCATAATTTACTTTTGGCAGAGTCAAAGTCCGGCGAGGGCAAAAGAATTGTTAGCCCGCGGGGCTACCAAGGCGCAACAAGGGGACAAAACAGGCGCGATCGCCGATTATACCCAAGCGATTGCCATTAATACCAGCGATGCGGAAACTTACTACAAGCGGGCCAACGCTCGCTACGACATGGGCGCCACCGATCAAGCAATACAGGATTACACGCAAGCAATTAAAGTCAATCCCAGCCACACCAAAGCCATCTACAATCGAGGTCTGGCCCGCCTTGACACCGGGGACAAGCGGGGGGCCGTGGAAGATTTCACCCAAGTAGTGCGACTGAATCCCAACGACGGTGAGGCATACTCTCAGCGGGGCTTAGCCTACTACGATTTGGGCGACTACCGCACGGCAATTGAAGACTACACTCAGGCAATTCGGCTCAGTCCCAACGATGCTACAGCTTACAGCAATCGGGGTTTAGCTCGATCGGCCGCGGGCGACAAAACAGGAGCAATGGCAGATTTTACCCAAGCGATTCAAATTAGCCCCAAACAAGCTAGCGTTTACTACAGTCGCGGTCGCTCGCGGTTTAATCTGGCAGATTATCAAGGAGCGATGGAAGATTATAGTAAGGCGATCGAATTGCAACCAGAGCTAGCTGATGCTTATACCAATCGGTGCAGCGCTTACTTAAATTTGGCAACCTACGACAAAGCGATTGCAGATTGCACCCGAGCAATTAGCCTCGATCCCAAAGATGAAGCAGCTTACAACAACCGCTGCATTGCTTATCTGAATTTAAAACAATTTCAAAAGGCCAGCGAAGATTGCAGTTTGACGATCGGACTCAACAGCAACAATCCCAAAGCATACAGCAATCGAGGATTAGCTCGATCGGCTTCGGGAGACAAGCAGGGGGCTGTAGAAGATTTTACTCAAGCAATTCGGCTCAATCCCAGCGATGCAGTAGCTTACAGCAATCGCGGTACTATTTACTCAGAACTAAAAAATTATCCTTTAGCGGTTGAGGATTTCGCTCACTCGCTGCGGCTCAACCCCAACAATGCTAGCGCTTTTTACAGCCGAGGACTCGTCCGCCGCCAACTCAAAGACCGTGCTGGGGCGATCGACGATTTTCAGAAAGCTGCAACGCTTTTTCTAGAACAAGGAAGAGCCGATGGTTTCCAAAACGCACAAGCACAAATCAACGATCCTAAATAAGCTATTAGTCGTCAATCAGATGTTAAAAAAAGAACAAAAAAGGAAGAAGGAAGAAGGAAGAAGGAAGAAGGAAGACAGCCAAATTACCAATTCCCCGTTACCAACTCCCCGTTACCAACTCCCCGTTACCAACTCCCCATTACCACCTCCCCGTTACCAATTCCCAATTCCCGATATGAACATGGTTGGTCAACTTTTAGACAGGCGTTATCGCGTAGTGCAAATTCTCAGTTCAGGAGCTTTTGGACAAACTTATTTAGCTGTCGATACTCGCCGGCCGGGCCACCCTCAATGTGTAGTCAAACAACTTCGCCCCCCCAGCAACACTTCCGCAGTTCTCAAAACAGCTTACCGCTTATTTAAACAAGAAGCAGAAATATTAGAAAAATTGGGAAAACACGATCAAATCCCCTTTTTACTAGCTTATTTTGAAGAAGGAAATCAATTCTATCTCGTCGAAGAGTTTGTACCCGGACACGCCCTAAATAGGGAAATTGTGGCCGGTCAACCTTGGCGGGAAGAACGAGTGCTGGATCTGTTGGAAGAAGTGTTACAAGTTATCGCTTTCGTACACTCTCAAGGAGTGATTCATCGCGATGTTAATCCCTCCAACTTAATCCGCCGCAAACCAGACGGCAAATTAGTTTTAATTGACTTCGGTTCCGTTAAAGAAGTTGCGAGTCACGTCAGTGACTACGATACAGAATTTCCGCGCACCATTGCTACTGGAACTCCGGCTTATATGCCGATCGAACAATTTCAAGGCAACCCGCAATTTAGCAGTGACCTCTATGCAGTCGGGATGATGGCAGTCCAAGCTATCACTGGTTTACCCGGTACGGATTTGCCAAAATTGCAAGATCCGAGTCCTTCTCATACCGGGGAAATTGTTTGGCGCAACCGATCTCAATGTTCTGTGGGATTAGCCAATATAATTGACAAAATGGTCTGTCACCAATTTGCCAAACGCTATCAATCAGCAGAGGAAGTTTTGGTAGCTCTCAGCAAGTTGAGACACCGCCAAGAGCCTGTGAATACGGCTCACAAGAAAAGTAGTGCTCCCAGCTTAGTGTCTTCTGATCGTTTTTATTCACGTTTGGGAAGTCGATTTTGGTTGCTGATTTTGGCGGGAGTCGGGGCGGCAATAGTTCTGATATTTCTGTTTAGTTATTGGAGCCGCCCGAATCCGATTAAAGCTAAGGAATATTACGAACAGGGAGTAGAAAAGTCTCGCAATCAAGATGCGGAGGGAGCTTTGCAGGCTTTTAATCAGTCAATTCAATTGAATCCTAAAAATGCTGAGAGTTTTTACCAGCGCGGTAATGCTAATTATGATTTAAAACAGTATCAAGAAGCAATTGCGGATTATTCTCAGGCGATCGCTCTCAATCCTAAATATGTTCAGGCTTATTTTAACCGCGGGCTAGCCCGTCACGATTTTAACGACAAGCGCGGGGCGATTGAGGATTACACTCAAGCTTTGAATCTCCAGCCCAAGGATGCTGATACATATTATGAAAGAGGAGTTACTTATTTAGAACTGCAAGACTACAAGATGGCTATTCAGGATTTTACCGAAGTAATTCGGTTGCAGCCGAACCTTGTTAAAGCTTATCATTCGCGGGGGTTGGCTCGTGCTGGGAGCGGCGATTTGCAGGGGGGGATTGGAGATTATACTGAGGCAATTAAACTTGATCCTAAGAATGTTGATGCTTTTTACAGTCGGGGGAGAGCTCGCTTTCACCTAGGAGATTATCAGGGAGCTTTGGCGGATTATTCTCAGGTAATTGCGATCGAGCCCAAGAGTGCAGATGCTTACGCTAATCGTTGCAGCACGCAGTTGAATTTGGCAGCGCATCAAGCGGCAATTGACGATTGCACTAAGGCAATTTCGCTGAGCGATGAGAATGGGGTTCCTTACAACAATCGCTGCATTGCTTATTTAAATTTGAAGGATTATCCCAAAGCAATTGCCGATTGCACTCAAGCGCTGAAAGTGAATCCGAATGATTATAATGCTTATAACAATCGTGCTTTAGCTCGCAGCGCAGCAGGTGACGCGCAGGGGGCGATCGCAGATTTTACAGCAGCAATCGGGTTCAATCCCAACAATGCTGAAGCTTACGCCAATCGGGCTAAGATTTATCAGGAGTTAAAGAATTACAACAGTGCGATCGCCGATTATGTGCAAGCTATTCGGATCAGTCCGAATTATGCTGGTGCTTACTACGGTAGAGGTATGGTTCGCCGCTCCTTGGGAGACAAAGCAGGAGCGATTAGCGATTTAGAAAAAGCCGGCAAAATGTTTCTAGATCAAGGACTTACTGGCGGTTACAAAGATGCACAATTTGAGATTGAAAAGCTCAAGTAGTCATTAGTCATTAGTCATTAGTCATTAGTCATTATTTCTCGGTGTTATATTTCTTATGCGGCCGATTTTTATAATCTCAGATGGCTCCGGGGCTGGTTCACACTAATCTTTAATACCAACAGAAAATGCAGGTGAACCAGCCCCCGAGCGCTATTAAGACCAGCTATTATTAATCAATTTTCTGGGTCTTGAAGTCGTTTAACCAACTCATAAAACGGTTCCCAATTATCCTCAATAGCTATGGCTTCCCAAACAGCCTCAATCGTCGGTCTCAAGAGCGATTGTTCGGGATTGTGCCTGAGCAACCTGTCCGCCATTTTGTCCATATCATCCGCCGACAAACTTTGCAAAACGTGATAATAAAACTGTCGCCAAGGTGCTATCAACTCCGCCGGTTCCGCCTCAGCAAAAATTTGACTAGCATCCTCTCGCCAAGTGCGATCGAACTGTCTTCGCAGTTCAAAAAAGAAATCGTGATACTCAACTTGAGACTCCGCCAGCATTTTAATTGTCACCTTCAACAACTCATCTCCCTCCGCTTCTGGCAAATCCTCAAATCCCAATCTATTGAGCATCAACCGCCGATAAGCTGCATTATAATACTCGCCAAACTTTGCCAAAGCAGCATCCATATCAGCTTGAGGAATCGCCGCTGCTAGCGGTTCCTGGAGCTTCTCTAAATTCCCCTTACAAATAAACGGTTGATTGCCGTAACAATACAGACCGTAATGGTCGAAATAAGCTGCTGTAAATTCCGGCTTGTAAGTTGGGATAAAAGCGAAAGGCCCGTAATCGAAACTTTCTCCCGTAATCGACATATTATCAGTATTCAGCACAGCGTGGCAAAATCCTGCTGCCATCCACTGAGCGACTAATTCAGCTACTCGCTGGACTAAATCTGCATAAAATAGCGCATATTTTTCTGCAGGCGAAACACCGGCATTAGTTGTTTCTAAATGCAGTTCAGGATAGTAATATTCAATAACAAAATCTAAAAGTTTTTTAATTAAATCCGGGCGGCGGATATAGTGCAACCTTTCAAAAGTTCCAAACCGGATATGAGAATGACTGAAACGTATCATTACGGACGATCGCGTCGGAGATGGTTCGTCGCCTCGCCACAAAGCATCACCCGTTTCAACTAAACTAAAACACCGAGATGTCCGAACTCCCAATCGGTGCAAAGCTTCGGCTGCTAAAACTTCGCGAACTCCCCCTTTGAGAGTGAGTCTACCGTCACCGCCGCGCGAGTAGGGAGTGCGGCCGGAACCTTTAGTACCGAAGTCGTAAAGTCTGCCGTCAGTCCCGCGAACTTGGCCGTATAAGAAGCCTCTACCGTCGCCTAAATTGGGGTTATATGCGTTGAATTGATAGCCGTGATAGCGGAGTGCGAGAAAGGGGCGGACGCAGTGAAATTCGCCGAACGCTTCGATAAAATGTTGGTCGGTTACTTGTGCGGGGTCTAAACCCAATATCGGCAATAATTTGTCGTTGCGGAAGCGGAGAATGTGTTGCGGAAAATCGGCAGCAGGGACTTCATCAAAATAGTCGCCACCGAGGGATTCGATGGCGGGTTCGTAGTTGAGGGAAAGCAAGGGATTTGACATTTTTTTATTTTATCTTGAAATTGGCGATCGCTCCAAATTATATACGGGTAAGGTGGGGACTGCATGGGTGTCCACAATCACCTCAAATCTTTTTTCTCTCTTGTTTATAGCCGAGTTCGATCCCCTAGCTTCCGAGGGCTGTTTCATACTCAAACTTTAGCTATCCTAAAATTTGACCATGAAACATTAATGTCTTCCTCGCACAAGAAAAATTTTACGGTCAATTTTATTGATAGTTAAATTAACCGTTTTCTTTGTTAAAAATGGGGTTGAAGGCTTAAACTTTCAAATTTTAGGGGGATTCACCAGCTAATATACCAATTCCCTATTTAAAATTGGTCAACACCCCGTAAATTGCCCAAATCGCCATCGCCCGCAAATAGTGACTCGCCCGAAAAGTCCCCCCCGCCGTAATCGCTTCCGGCGTGCGAAACTGCAACCCATTTTCATAAATCTGCTTCACCACCGCATCCGTCAATTTAAACGCTTTATCCTCCATCCCCATCTGTACCAAAAAAGCCGCCAACCCAAAATTAATCCCCGTCCAAACTTCCAAAGGATGAGTCGCATTGGGATTTTCCGGCGAACCGTTCAGCATCACCCCATTCGCCGCACCGAACTCGCCCTCGTTGAACTTCAAAAAGCAAGATTCGTACACAGTCTCTAAAGCGCTGGCTGCACATTCTGGTGGCACAATATCCGGTAATCCTAACAGCTTCGCGTAAAATTGACCGCACAGTTGGTCAGCCATTACCACTTCCGAGTTACTCTCGCTATCCAAACGATAATATTGACCGTTCCACAGTTTTTCTTGATAGCTCGGTCTTGCTTGTAGCAGCCAACTGTGATATAATGCTATCTTTGCTTGAGGGTTAGGAATTATCTGCGGTGCTGCATCTTCCAAGATTTCGCCGATCGCGATCGCAGCCTCCAGCGCCGCCAACCACAAACCCCCGCAATACGCACTAATCCCCCGCATTTGCCAATCATCAAACGTCTGATCCGGTGCTCCCGAATTCTCAGGAATTCCGTCCCCATCCTCATCAAAAGTTTTCAGATAAGCCAAAGCCTCAACAATTGCGGGCCAACACTCTTGCAGAAACTCACAATCTGTGCCGCCAGTCAATAGGAAATCCCGATAAACCTGCAACACAAAATCGCAAGGCAAATCCTTCCACAAATTGCAATCTTGATAGCTAGTATAATTGGTTTTCTCCCAAGGATGTTCGTTAGGAGCACCCAAATCGTGCGGCGTCGCACCGACAGCTTTTCTAATAGCCGAAGCTTGATTCCAGCCAATAATTCTCGGCGTATCGTCTCCTGCAGAAATTGCCCTAGCGAACGCTAAAACCACCGACTTTTCCAAATCCGGCCACAGCATCAACAAAGCAAAAGAACCGTAAAGCCGCACGTCCAAACTTTCGTACCAGCGGTAATCAATGCACTCCAAAACCGCAAATTGGCCCTTGGGATCGCGTTCGTCAGCCGCACTCCAAATAGTACCGCCGTCTGTCAGGGCGTATAACTCGTTAAACAAAGCCATTTTAAAACTGTCTGACAAATCTTTCCGTTCTAAAATCGGTTTTTGCCAAGCTTCAATATTTTCGCGCCAAGTATCGGAATGCTTCATTGCAGTGCGAATAATCGGCCAAGCATTTTTGCCGTTACGGCCGAAAAAATCTGTATAGCGGCGGTAGTACCAAACTCCCGATGCAAACTCAGTAACGGGCAAATCCCAAGCTATAATAAAGGGAATTTTGCGAGTTTTTCCCGGTCGAATAGTAAAGCGAACTGCGATCGCACAAGCCAACTGTTCTCCTGCGGCTGCGGCTGTCTCGTCTTTGTCATCCAACAAGAAACCTTCAGCAGAAAAGTTGCGCCAAATATCCTCGCCATTCCCCGCCGGGTTCCAGCGAGTTTGATAGAATACTTCTACCGCCGGATTAGTAATAGTTGCGATCGCCCACTGTCCATCCCCCTCTTGCGGTTCGTCCTCAGCAGTCAACCGCGTCATCACGCAACCGATCCGGTGAAAATCTTCCACCAACAAATTCAAATTTCCCGCACTTTCTCCCCACCTGGGTTGATAGTCATAAAAGGGACTACCATCATCTCGCACCATCACTTTTGGCGACTTATTGGCATTAGTAAACCAACCGACAATATTCTCCCAACTCAGCATGATGCTGAGAGTAATCGGCGCATCTGTAGGATTGTGCGCCACCCATTCAAACATGGCAACTGGGTAACTGCTTTCCTGATAATTGTTCGGCAAAATCGGTGAAAATTGCTCGCAGCTTAATTGAGCCTCAAACACATTTTCGTAAACAAACCAACTGCGCGGATACAAAGCATGATAAGTCCCAGAATTAGACTCTTCTCTTCTTCCTGCTTCCTGCGTCCTTGTTCCTTCTTTTGTTGGATACCATTTCCAACTCGATAAACTGCCATCGGTAGGCGGTTCAGTGGACAGTGCAAAAGCTTGTTTCTTGCCTTGAGTTTCTTCAAAAACGCTGAACTGACAAGCGGGCAAACTGCGAAAAATGTGCTCGCCGCCGTCAATGTGCCAGAGGTTGAAGTCGCCGCGGGACGATCGCCCAATGCAGCCGGCACCGAACCCGCCCAAAGGCATTCCGTGCCAGGGCCCGTCGTCGAGATTGCTTGCGTAGCGGACTGTATAGGGATTCTCCCAACCGAGGCCGATGGGACGTTTCCAGGCCTGTGGGGGGATGTTTGGATTGGATGTGCGATCGTTCATGATTTATTTTTATAAGCAAAGGCGATCGGCGCAAGTGTGGCAGAGCCTTAATAGTATATAATCGAAATTAACAGTTTACCCTACTGCGGAACAAGTCAGATGAGTCGAGCCATTAATTTTCAAACTGTTTCTTGGTTTTGGGATCTCTACACAAGAAAGATCCTCGATCTTGAGCCACCTTATCAAAGACGCAGTGTTTGGAATCAAGAATATAAAGATTTTTTCATTGATACTGTACTTAATGGATATCCTGCCCCTGCTATCTTTTTGTATCAAGAAATTACCTCTGAAGGTATATCTAAGTATAGTGTTATTGACGGCAAACAAAGGTTATCCACTTTATTTGAGTTTGCTGATAATAAATTTCCTGTAAGTGAAACAGCAACTATTTCAAGACTTAGAGGTGTATTTTTCAAGGAATTAGAAATTGAAGTCAAGCAAAACTTTTGGAAATATCAGTTTGCTGTTGAATATGTCCCATCCGACGATGAAGGAATCATCAATAATATATTTAACCGCCTTAACCGTAATGTGATTAAATTAACACCTCAAGAATTGCGTCACGCAAGGTTCAATGGCGCATTTATAACTACTGTAGAAGATTTAACTGACTGGATGGCTTCAATTCTGCCACCCAATTTTCCCTCGATTCCTGCAAGAGACAGAAAACAAATGAAAGATGTAGAGTTTGTGACTCTACTTTTACTTTTTCTAGAAGAAGGAGTTAAATCATATCGTCCGCATGATTTGGATAAAGCTTTTAACGATCGAGATTTAGCTTGGGAGGAGCAAGATGAAATAGAATCTGAATTTAAACAAGTTATTCAATTAATAAAAGAGCTTTTAGATAGCTCGCCATCTCACATAAATTTATGTAAAACCCGACTTAAAAATCAAGCTGATTTTTATTCATTTTTTAGCGCAATTGCCGAACTAAATCGTGAAAACTTATTAAATATAACGGCCGATATCTGCCAGAGAATTTACGATTTTATGGAAACTGTAAAATCTCCTGAATCAGCGATAAATCATGAATCTCAAGCCTATTATGATGCCATTACAACTTCCTTGGGTTCATCAGGAATTGAAAAAACTAAAACTCGAATTAATATCTTAAAATCAGTAAGTTTAGGAAATACTAATTCGTAAGGAATCTGTAAGACATCGAATTTATGATTTATCCTTCTATTTTAGACCGTCAATATCAACAATATCTTCCCTTGGTAAATAAGGTTGCGGAGCTAGTCAGAGAAACAATGCTAAATTTTTGTGACACCAACGGATATGCCTTTACTAAGAGGATTAAAACTATTGAGTCTTTAGCCGAAAAAATTGAAACAGGTAGATTTAAAAAATGGTCTGAACTAGATGACTTATTTGGTTGTACAGTCATTATCCCAAATTTATCACAAGAACAACAGGTGATTAAATTTTGCAAAGATGCTTTTCAGGTTGTTAAAATAGTAAAAAGAGGACAGAATAAAAAATCTCCAGATACTTTTAAATTTGATTCAACTAGAATTTATGCTCGATTAAAAAGCGTAGAGGATACAAATATCGATAATTTATTAAGTATTTATACTGTAATTTTTGAAATTCAAATAAAAAGTGCTTTTGAACACGCCTGGGCAGTTTCAACGCACGATTTGGTATATAAAGGTTCGGAAATTGACTGGAAAAAACTCCGTTTAGCTGCACAAATAAAAGCGATTGTTGAACAGCTAGATACAATGATTCTGGCATTTGAACAAATATCTCCTGCTATACAAGAAAGCGACTATCCTGAAATCAAAAGAAAATGTCAAATAGCTGTTGCTACTCTAAAACTATTTGAGCGAAACAAAATTCCCGAAGAACTTAAGCCAAAAGATATGACCCGTTTTGGCGAAAATTTATATGGTATTCTTGCCAGGGGTGGGAAAGAGGACAAAGTTCAAGAAGTTATCAAATGTATTACAGAAAAAGTTAATTTAACTCCCCTCGATGAAATTCCCCGAAGTATCTCTTTATTACAGTATTTTTTGGCTATTTTAGTAGAAGCAGAAATTATTATCTTGCCTTTAGACAAGTATTCTTTTCACATAACATCAGAATTGCTTGTGCTTTATCCAATTTTTCAGGGCAGCGTGGGTTTGAGTTTTGAATACGAGCTTTAACTGTTGAATAAATCCTGCCTAAAAAACCTCATTCCTTCACCTCAGCAAATCCCAAATCAGAACCTTTCCCCGCGTGAACCAGAGCCAACTTTTCGTAACGCTTAGCGTGTTCCACCAACTCCGCAGATTCCTCCTGTGAGACATCCCGCAGGCGTTTGGCAGGCACTCCCGCAACTAGCGTGTGAGGGGGAACGTCTTTGGTGACAACAGCCCCTGCACCGACGATCGAGCCGGTTCCCACCCTCACTCCATCGAGGACGATCGCCCCAATCCCGATCAGGCAGCCCCGTTCAATGTAAGCTGAGTGAATCACGGCTCGGTGTCCGACTGTCACGAAATCTTCCAAAACAGTCGGTTTCCCGGGATCGCCGTGCAGAATTGCTCCATCTTGGATATTGGTACTTGAGCCGATCGCAATTCGCTCTATATCCGCCCGCACCACCGCCCCGTACCAGATACTAGCGCCCGCTGCCACCTCTACCCTGCCGATGACAACAGCGCCTTCAGCGACAAAAGCCGCTTGGGACAGATCTGGTCTGGGCCAAGAGGAAGGAAGTGCAGGCAGAGGTTCGTTGAGATTGCTCATTTGTTGGTCGATCGTTATACTTCTAGCAGATTAGCTGGTTCTTGATACGGGATATAATAAAAGTATTTGGCACTTTTGCAGAGAAAATATGCTGGGACGCAAATAAATGATTGAAGTTGCCTTGCAATACCCGATGTTTGGCCCGGAAATTCAGTGTCCCCACTGTCGCCAAACAATTCCGGCTTTAACGCTCACGGATACCTATTTGTGTCCGCGTCACGGGGCATTTGAGGCAGATCCAAAAACGGGGGAACTGGTTCACCTTCAGTCTGGGCGGCACTGGCGCCGCTGGGAGAATGAATGGTATCGCCAACACACGCACCCCGACGGGATTCGGTTTGAAATTCACGAAGCGCTCGATCGACTCTATACTCAAGGCTACCGAGCAACTCGCGTGATCGTTGCTCAACGCTATCGCGACTTAATCAGCGGTTATTTGGAACGCAGCACGCCTTGGCGCGGCCAGTCGGAATCGCCGCGGCCGAGGCTGTACGGTTTACCTGTGGATTTTAGCCCCGATCCTCAAGAGGACCCTTGCTGGGAAGTGATTAATTTTGATTTGGAAAAAGAGCCGGGAGTTCCGATTAGATATCCCTATTTTCGATTGTTTGAATAGTCATTAGTCAGTAGTCATTAGTCATTAGTCATTAGTTGATTAGTGGTAGCTAAGAACTGCCAACAGTCAACAGTCAACAGCCAACAGTCAACAGTCAACAGTCAACAGTCAACAGTCAACAGTCAACAGTCAACTGACAAAATCGAATGCACCACGCCTCGATTCGCACTGCTAACATTCACCGCGCGATCGCCTTTTATGAACAGTTGGGATTTACTGTGAGCGATCGCTTTACCACAGGTTACACCCTAGCCTGTTGGATGGAAGGTCTCAACGGACGCATCGAACTAATTCAAATCCCGGAACCAAAACCCGCACCGGATGCTTTCGGAGACGAGCATTATGTTGGATATTATCATTTATCTTTCGATTTAACTGAGGCGACAACTGACTTACCTAGCTGGTTGCAGTCTCTGAAAGAGCGGTTTGAGGAAGCTGCTAAAGACCAACCAAACCAGTTCCAAGCTTTGAAAGTTTTATTAGAACCGACTCAACAGGCGATCGGGCAAAATGTTTACGAAGTAGCTTTTATTGCCGATACTGATGGTTTGCCCTTAGAGTTTATCCGGCGGATTAATTAGTTAATCACTAACGACTATGGATAATCATTCTCTCTCTCCATCGGAAACTGAGAATAGTTATTACTCTTAATCCCTCGTAACGTTCCCTACCAACTTAACAATATTTTTATAAAATATAGTAGATTTTGAGTTAGAAATCTACTATATTTTATTTTTGCCTATACAATATGAATACCTGTTCATACAATCAAGTATAGGAATAAACCCAGGAAAAACTATGCAAAAAGCCAAATCGAGCGATTCCGGTTGCTGTAGTCACGACGCACACCACGAACACAGCCATGAGAATCATAACCATGACCACGGCCACGACCACGACCACGGCCACGACCACGGAGATTTTAACCTGAATCAAGAATTGGTTCCTGTTATAGCTGTTGTTGTACTGTTTATCGGCGGTTTAATTTTTGAAGAAAAGTTGCACAACACGCCCTATTCTATAGGTGAATATCTGGTTTTCATCCCAGCCTATCTTTTGAGTGGATGGAATGTTTTAACCAGTGCCGGTCGCAATATTCTGCGAGGTCGATTTTTTGATGAAAATTTCTTAATGAGTATAGCAACACTCGGCGCTGTAGCTATTCACAAACTCCCTGAAGCAGTCGGGGTGATGTTGTTTTTCAAAATCGGAGAACTTTTTCAAGAATTTGCCGTTGGGCGATCGCGTCAATCGATCCGATCGCTTTTAGAAATTCGCCCAGATAGCGCCAACCTCAAAGCAAATGGCGACATCAAAAAAGTTTCGCCAGAAACCGTAGCTGTCGGCGATATCATCCTTGTCAAACCAGGAGAAAAAATTCCCTTAGACGGTGAAATTATCGACGGCAATTCTCAGATTGACACGTCTGCACTAACTGGAGAATCAGTACCTCGAACAGTGAAAGCTGGAGAAACTGTTTTAGCAGGAACAATTAACCAGACAGGAGTTCTCACCGTCAAAGTTACCAAACTCTTCGGTGAATCTTCAATATCCCGAATTCTGGAATTAGTAGAAAATGCCAGAAGCAAAAAAGCTGAAACTGAGAAATTTATCACCAAATTTGCCAGTTACTACACGCCCTTTGTAGTATTTGCATCGCTGGCAGTGGCTCTAATTCCCCCTTTGTTTATTTCAGAAGCAACTAATGCAGATAGATTTTTATGGGTTTACCGCGCCCTAGTCTTGTTAGTTATTTCCTGCCCTTGCGGATTGGTGATTAGCATTCCTCTCGGATACTTTGGGGGAATTGGCGGTGCAGCCAAGCGCGGTATTTTGGTTAAAGGCTCGACTTTTTTAGATACCCTGACAGCAGTCAAGACAGTTGTTTTGGACAAAACAGGAACTTTGACAAAGGGAGTTTTTAAAGTAGCACAAATTGTGCCTCATAATGGTTTTTCCCAAACAAATTTAATGGCAATAGCGGCTAAAGTTGAATCTCAATCTAATCACCCAGTCGCGAAATCTATTCTGGAAGCTTACGGCGGAAAAATAGATTCATCGGATGTGGAAGATTATAAAGAAATAGCGGGACACGGTATTCGAGCAAAAGTAAATAATCAAATTGTGCTGGCTGGAAATGACCGTTTGCTGCACCGAGACAATATTGCTCACGATGTCTGCAATGCTGAAGGTACGATCGTGCATTTAGCGGTAGACAACCGCTACGCTGGGTATATTTTGATTGCTGACGAGCTTAAGGAAGACGCAGTACAGGCTATCCGCGACCTCAAGAAACTGGGTGTTGAGCGAATCGTGATGCTCACAGGAGATAATCAAGCTGTAGCTGATAGTGTTGCGAAAAAGCTCGGTTTAGATTCCTACTTAGCCGAGTTATTACCCGAAGGAAAAGTCGAGGCGATCGAAAAACTGATCGGCGAATCTAGAAAAGGCGATAAAATTGTTTTTGTCGGGGATGGAATTAATGATGCACCAGTGCTTGCTAGAGCTGATGTTGGCATAGCGATGGGGGGTTTGGGCTCCGATGCGGCGATCGAAACTGCTGATGTTGTGATTATGGCCGATGCACCGTCAAAGGTGGCTGAAGCCATCAAAATTGCCCGCAAAACTCACAATATTGTCTGGCAAAATATCATTTTTGCCCTGTCAGTCAAAGCGATATTTATTGGTTTGGGTACTTTTGGTTTAGCGACAATGTGGGAAGCAGTTTTTGCCGATGTTGGGGTGGCTTTAGCAGCTATTTTCAATGCGACTAGAGTTTTGAAATAGAGTATTCGCACATAAGAGTGCTTTTTGTCGATCGACCTCATCATAGTCGATCGCGCGCACCTCGGTTCAACCTCAAAAATATACACACATTAAAATATACGGTGACAAGCGAATTTCAAAGGTGGTACCCGCCACGTGATTTATCCGTGGAATCAATCCCAAATCGAAAATCGAAAATCCTCAAGCCCCCGCATTTATCCGTGGGGTCAATCTCAAATCTCAAATCTCAAATCTAAAATCGATTGACTCCGCCGGATTTTGATCCATACGAATGATGAAATTCCGCTAAACTTGTCATATTATGAAAAGAATATGAAAAGTGTTGAACGGTAAAACCAATGACTGACTCGGAAAATAGGCCCAGCTTGCCGGAAGTCCACCGCAGCATCCCCGTTCCCAACAGCAAAGGTTTCTGGCGTAAAATGCTGGCCTACGCAGGGCCTGGATATTTGGTTTCAGTGGGTTACATGGACCCCGGAAACTGGGCGACTGACTTAGCGGGGGGAGCAAAGTTTGGCTATGCGCTATTAAGTGTGATTTTGCTATCTAATTTGATGGCAATTTTGCTGCAATCACTCTGCGTGCGTTTAGGAGTAGCAACGGGACGAGATTTGGCACAAGCTTGTCGAGATTATTTCAGTCCGCGAGTCAGTTTTTTGCTGTGGATACTTTGTGAAATTGCTATTTCTGCTTGCGATTTAGCGGAACTTGTTGGTAGTGCGATCGGACTGCAATTGCTATTTGGCATTCCCTTAGTTTGGGGAGTGTGCATCACTGCGCTAGATGTGATAATGGTGTTATTTTTACAAGGTAAAGGCTTTCGTTATATAGAAGCTTTGGTGATTACGATTATTGCAATTATTGGCGGTTGCTTTATCGCAGAAATAATTTTTGCCAAACCAGATGCCGGAGGACTTTTACTCGGTTATGTTCCGAAGCTAGAGATTTTGCAAAATCAGGCAATGCTTTATATTGCGGTTGGTATTTTGGGGGCAACTGTGATGCCGCACAATCTCTACTTGCATTCATCGATCGTGCAAACTCGCGCTTGGGAAGAAGCTTCTGAGAAAAAATGGGAAGCAATTAAATTTAGCACAATTGATTCTACCGTAGCGCTGTCAATCGCTTTGTTTATTAATTCAGCAATTCTGATATTGTCTGCTGCAACCTTTCACTTTTCCGGCTATCAAGAAGTAGCAGAAATTCAAGATGCTTACAAACTGCTTTCTCCGGTGCTGGGCGTGGGTTCTGCTAGTGCAATTTTTGCCTTTGCTTTATTGGCTTCGGGGCAGAACTCAACCTTGACTGCAACTCTAGCAGGACAGATTGTGATGGAAGGGTTTTTGAATTTTAGGCTGCAGCCTTGGCTGCGGCGCTTGCTGACTCGACTGGTGGCCATTGTGCCAGCTTTAATTTCAATTATCCTGTTCGGTGAAGGCAGTACAACTAATTTGCTGGTTTTCAGTCAAGTGATTCTCAGTTTGCAATTACCTTTTGCAGTAATTCCTTTGGTAATGTTTACCTCAAACCGCGGCTTGATGGGAGAGTTTGTCAATCCATTTTGGCTGAAAGCGGTAGCTTGGTTAGTGGCTAGTATTATAGTCGGATTAAATAGTTGGCTGTTATTACAAACCATTTTCTAGCAATCTGAAGCTAAATAAAACTACAAAAACAAAACCCGCCGGCGCGGGTTTTATCTTAAAGCTAATGGTTAAGGACTGACGGTTTCAACTACTTCTGAGGAACAATAACCTCATTAGCGACCACGGGACGGGCCGAGGAAGCGGTAGTTTTCAAAAGTGCGATCGCCTGCGCGTAAACAGGATCGTCTTTAGTAGCAACCAACTTCGGTTTGTTGGCTAATTTCAGCTTTTGTTCGTCCGTTACTACGACTTTGACATCGGGAGTAACCCCCTTGTGGCTGATATCCGTACCGTTGGGAGTATAGTAGTGAGCGATCGTCACCGCCAATCCCGAACCGTCAGCCAAAGAATGCACCGACTGCACCAAAGCTTTGCCAAAAGTTTGGCCGCCCATCACAGTTGCGCGCTTGTTATCCTTCAGAGCACCGGCCAAAATCTCGCTGGCACTGGCTGAGTTGTCGTCCACCAGCACCACCAAAGGCTTGTTAGTGATTGCAGTGCGGTTGGCGCGCATTTCCTGAGAATCGCCCGCGCGATCGACTGTGCGGACGATCGCCCCTGTATCCATCCACATCCGAGCGATATCAATGCTCACTCGCAGCAACCCGCCGGGATTGCCCCGCAAATCCAACACAAAAGCGTCAGCTTTCTGATCCGAGAGCTTTTTAATCGCTGCCTGCATTTGTTCGGCCGCGTGGGAGCTAAACTCTTGCAAACGGATGTAACCGACATTCTGACCGCCTTCTTTCTTCAGGCTGTAGCGAACCGCTGCTACCTCAATTCTCGCCCTAGTCAGAGTGATATCAAACTCGCTTTTGCCCTCGCGAGCAATCCGCAGCGTGACTTTAGTGCCTTCAGCACCCCGAATTACCTGAGCAGCATCCGAGACAGTCATGCCTTTGGTAGCTTTGCCGTCAATCACCAAAATCGTATCACCCGCTTGAATCCCTGCCTTCAGGGCCGGGGAATTTTCCATCGGCTCGACTACGGTAATCGCTTTCGTTTTCTCGTCTTCTTCCAGTCTCATCCCCACCCCTGTCAGTTCCCCAGAGGTTTGATTCGTCAGCGCTTCGTACTGCTTCGGGTCCATGAAGCGCGTGTAGGGGTCGTTTAATTTCTCTAGGGCTTTGCGGAGGGCGGTGTAGGCAGCTTCGCGAGAGGTATAATTTTTGCTCAGCAGTTCTTGACGGGTCACTTGCCAGTCAGTCTTGTTAAAGCTGCCATCAACATAGTCTCGGTTGACAATTTGCCAAGCTTCGTCTAAGACAGCTTTGGGGCTATCTTGAAGCTCAGCGCGGACTGATTGGCTCAGGCCGGGAACGAGTAAAGATATCGAAGCGGTTGTTGCCATCGCCCCACTGAACAGGGCTGCCTGTAATTTAGAAAAGCGTTTGCGGGCTTGATTCATTGAATTTGGCTCAATTCGATTTTAGATTTTTGATTTGAGATTTTATATTGCTAAAAAATCTCACACTACTACTTAAACTATTGTGTGGAGGCTCCACCATCCCTTTGGACAGTTTAACGAGATTCATAGTCGATCGCCAACCAATTATTACTCTCTTTCAATAAACTTAATTTAAAACTTGGATTTGAAAGTGCCGTGGAAGCTAAAATCGAACAATTTTCGCGTAAGTGGTTGAGCCTGCTCGTTAATGGAGCGATCGGTCTAGCAGCGCTGGCGGGGGTCGTCGCCATGCAGTCTAGCGGGCAGTTGGGCGGAATGTCCCCAGTTCGTGTTCAGGGGCAAAAGCCAATCTCTGCCATGTCTGCTGCCAGTTTCAAGCAAGCCGCACAGCAAGAAGCGCAGCAAGAAGCCCTGCGGCTGAAAATGCTCAAAACTATCCCTAGTTTTGGATTTGACAATTTAATTGCAGATTGGACATTTCTCAAATTTTTGCAGTATTTTGGCGACGACGAAGCGCGAGAGGTGACGGGCTACAATCTGAGCCAAGATTATTTTGACATAGTTACGCAGCGCGACCCGCGATGGGCTGACATCTACCTGTTTCTTTCCACAGCTATTTCTTTTTATCAAGGAAAGCCTGAAACTGCTGTTAATTTGATAGAGCGGGGTACTAGCGCCCTTTCCCTTTCGCCGCAAATTCATCCCCAATCGTGGATAGTGTGGCGAACTAAAGGTCTTGATGAGTTGCTGCTGTTGGGGGATATTCCCGAGTCAATTCGCTCTCACGAAATGGCCGCTGATTGGGTGCAAGGAAGCCCGGAAGGGCCCAAATTGGCACCGCTGTTTCGAGCAACTGCTGAGTATTTGCGCCGAGATCCCGATAGTGTGCCGGTGCGATTTACTGCTTGGAGCACGGTTTATGCTCAAACAACTGATAAGTTGGTGCGTCAAAGGGCAAAACAAGCTCTTGTCAAGTTGGGAGCTCAGGTGCAAAAAGATAAGGATGGAAAGGAGAGTTTTATTTTGCCGCCTCGAAAGTAGTTGATTATTAATTGTTGACTGTTGACGGTTGACTGTTGACTGTTATTCTCCAATCCAAAATCTCAAATCTCAAATCTCAAATCGGCTTGAGTTAGTTCGCGCCATTCACCCGGCTTGAGACCTTCGAGACGCAAATGCCCGATCGCACATCTGACTAGCCGCAGCGTCGGAAACCCTACTGCTGCGGTCATCCGGCGCACTTGGCGGTTCCGGCCTTCTGTGAGAGTGATTTCCAGCCATGCTGTCGGAATGTTTTTGCGAAATCGAATCGGGGGTTCGCGGGGCGGCAAAGTTGGTTCTTCTAACAATAATTGCACTTTTGCCGATCGAGTCCGATAATCTTGAATTGTGACACCTGTCTGCAAAGCGGAGATCGCACTTGCATCGGGAATCCGTTCAACTTGCACCCAGTAAGTGCGGGGATGAGCAAAGGTCGGGTCACTGAGGCGGTGCTGAAGCGGCCCATCGTCAGTTAGCAGCAACAAACCTTCACTATCGCGATCGAGCCTTCCTACCGCATAAACATCAGGAATCGGAATATAGTCTTTGAGAGTGCTGCGTTTAGTTTCGCTGGAATTGTCAGTGAATTGAGTTAAAACGTCGTAGGGTTTGTAAAATAGAATGTAACGATAGGGCATGAGCAATTAATAATTAAAAATGTACCAACAGTGCGATCTAAAACGATATAACTCAAAAAAAAACACCTTCTATCTCTCTTCTCTCCCTCCTCTGCGCCCTCTGCGGTTCATAAAAAAATAAATCTTGTTAACCAACGATTCAAACCTGCTATAAAATCTTCAGCCTTTAAGACCGTCGCAAATCTCAACTACCCAATTTTACCATGCCCGAAGCTACACACCGCGTTTGCATCGTCTTAGGAACACGCCCAGAAGCGATTAAACTAGCCCCCGTAATTCAACTGTTCAAAAGTTCTTCAACCTTTGACACCCAAGTAATTTTAACCGGTCAGCACCGAGAAATGGTCGAACAAGTAATGCGAATGTTCGATCTAAAAGCCGATCGGGATTTAGCAATTATGCAGCACCAGCAAACCTTGACGGATATTACATCCCGGAGTTTGCAGGGTTTGGAAGCATTGTTTAAAGAATTGCAGCCCCAAATCGTGTTAGTTCAGGGCGATACAACGACAGCGTTTGCCGCTACGTTGGCTGCATTTTACCAGAAAATACCCGTAGGTCACGTAGAAGCCGGATTGCGGACAGACGACGTGTTCAATCCTTACCCCGAAGAGGCTAACCGACGGTTGATATCTCAGCTCACACGGCTGCATTTTGCCCCGACAGAGCTGGCTGCGGAGAATTTAGGGCGATCGGGCGTTTTGGGAGAAATTCACCGTACAGGCAACACAGTAATCGATGCTTTGCTTTCTGTCGCCAAACGCGAACCAGAATGCAACGTTCCTAACTTAGATTGGAGCAAATATCGCACAATCTTAGCAACAGTTCACCGTCGGGAAAATTGGGGCGAACCCTTACAAGGAATTGCTCAGGCATTTATCCAAATCTTAGATAAATTTCCCGATACAGCCTTGCTCTTACCTCTACATCGAAATCCCACAGTCAGAGAACCTTTGCAAGCTCTTTTGGGCGACCATCCGAGAGTCTTTTTAACAGAACCATTGGATTACGCAGAATTAGTAGGAGCGATTCAGAGATGTCATTTAATCCTCACAGATTCCGGCGGCTTGCAAGAGGAAGCACCTAGTTTGGGCAAGCCAGTTTTAGTATTACGAGACACCACAGAAAGACCAGAAGCAATTTCCGCAGGAACCGCTAAACTTGTAGGTACGAATTCTGATACAATTTTCACCGCAGCGGCAGAATTGCTCAGCAATTCCGAAGCTTACAACGCAATGGCAATGGCAATTAATCCCTTTGGGGACGGTTTAGCCGCCTCGCGGATTTTGAAAATTGTTGAAGACTATTTTAGTTAGCTACCCCGTCGCGACTCAGGGCGGTTTCCTTTTCTTGTAGGGGCAAACCCCCCGTGGTTGCCCCGATGCCTGAAATGCCCATAAAATCGTCTGTGGTTGGGGGCGGGCATTCTTGGCACCACAAGAGTCAAAATCGCGGTTTTCCTGAGAATGAAACAGCCCTGCCTCGCGAGTGGGGCGGTGGAAACCGTAACTACACAAACGAAGTCCCCGCAGAGGGGGACTAATTCCTGTTAAAAAAAACTCGGTTTATGCCTCCATTCTCAAATTACCAATCCCCACCGCCACCCCCACTACTAGAGTCGCTGCTGCTGTAGTCGCTGCTACTGCTGCTGCTGTAATCGCTGCTACTGCTGCTGCTGCTGTAGTCGCTGCTACTGCTGCTGTAATCGCTGCTACTGCTGCTGTAATCGCTGCTGCTACTGCCACCGCTGGAGTTGTCACCGCCAAAGCTACCCCCGCAGTCGCTGTTGCTAATACTGTAGTCGCCACCCGCACCGCCACCACTGGAGTCGCCACCGCCAAAGCTACCCCCGCAGTCGCTGTTGCTAATACTGTAGTCGCTGCTATTAGTGCTGTAGTAGCCACCGCAATCATCGCTGCTACTGTTAATGCTGTAGTCGCTACTGGTACTGTAATCGATGCTGTAAATGCTGTAGTCGTCAGCCCCATCGCAATAGTTGTGGCTGTTACTGCTGTAATTGCGATTGTTACTGCTGTAATTGCGCGGATAACGACGGTGGGAAGGGGAAGCATATCTCCGAGAAAATAAGCGGCGAAATATCCTGAAAATAATGAAGCAAGGTATAAATGCTATGAATGCTATGAATAACAACCCAAGTAAGCCATAGATTAAATCCGATGAATCTTCACCTGTGGACTTACTATTGCTAATAACTGGCGATTGACTAGGTATTGGTGACTGTTTTACCCCTTGAGATGGTACGATGGGAGCCAAAGGCAGCGGGGTTTGAGATTGAGCATTTACCGTCGGAGTTTGTAAAACATTTACTAACGCCTTTGTCCCGGCTAATGTACCCCCGTTAAAGTCCTGCTGTTTAAATCGGGGCGTAATTTCGGTTTTAATAATTCCTACTACCTGTGCATCGGGTAAAATGCTTTGAATGCCAGAACCTGTTTCAATTTGAACGCGGCGTTCACCAGACGAAATCAACAATAAAACTCCGTTATTTTTACCTTTTTTGCCAATCCCCCAAAAGTTAAATAATTCTGTAGCAAACGCTTTGGGTGTCGCCGATGGCTTAGTATCGGGCACTGTCACAACAGCGATTTCTGAGCCGTTTTTCGCCTCTAAATCCGAAATCATTTGATTTAGCTGAGTTTCAGTGCTGTCGCTGAGAATGTTTGCCTTGTCCGTTACCCAAGTTTTATTTACTTGGCGGGGATTCGGTACTTCTTGTACTGTTATAGCTTGGCTCGTTACGGGAAATGCAATTGCCGAAAAGCACAGCAAACTCGTCCAGATTATTTGTTTGTTGCTAAATTGTAACTGCATCGCTTCAGTCTCCTGAATAACTGCTAATCTGAAATTGACATATATCTGTCCGCCTAATTACGATTAAATAACTAGGTCACTCTCATGTCAATTCATATTCTTCAGAAGTTGCATTCATAAAAATCATAATTTTAGGTGCGCCGCTAGCACCCTACATTTATACTCATGGACGCACGGGTGGCGAGAAACCGGGTTTTTAACCAAAATAATTGCTGGAAACAGTCAATCTAGGTTCAAAAACCCGGTTTCTTAGTGGGCGAGTGCGAACTAATTGAGATATTTCTAAGGAGAGGGAAGTTGTGTCCCAAAATTGCTGCTTCCTTTATAACCGGATAAAATAGCAAGTTTTTCCAAAGATTGCCTACCCGTGTAATATTTACCCCGAATTTCCCAAGTGGGATAAGCTTGAATCTTGGCAGCTTTGCACAAATCTGGTTGAGCATCTTTGCCTCTGGGATCGCACTCAATGTAAGTAATGGCGGTAAATGCTTCTTTGCCGAAAAGTTCTTGTTGGGTGTGACAGTGAGGACACCAGTAAGCACCGTACATTCTAGCTTTGATGGTCTGCAAATGGGTTGCTAAAGCTATTTGATCCGGCACGGATTCGCTAAGAATCGGGGGCGCTTCTGGTTCGGTAACAGGCTGTGTGGCAGGAGGTGGAGGGAGAGTTTGTGCTAAAGTTTGAGTGGATTGGTTGCTGAAACTTAACCGTGCAATTCCTCCGTCTGCTTTGGTACTGCCGAAAATGCCCAAAGTTAGGAAAATTGCGATCGCACAAAAGTTGAATTTGCTTAGTTTCATCTTGGATTTCATCTTGAATTTACTAGGATTTCGCGAACTTGATTCATAGCCTCAACAGCATTGTTTACCACAAAGATGTTAAATTGTGCTAAATCTTTAAAAAAAAGTTGGCTTTCGGCGCTGTGATTTAACAATATAACTTGTTTGTTAGCTTTGAGGGCGAGGGCAATTTCCGAAGCAGTGCCCGTGCCCATACCGCAGGCAATTATGACATCTGAAGAAAGAATGTTAATGTTATTTCTGGCGTTTCCCATAGCGGTGACAATGGCAATATCTACAGATTCAGAAATGCCGCGAGTGTCATTTCCCGGAAGGATGCCGACTGTTAAACCGTTAGCTGATTTGGCTCCTTTGTTGGCAGCATCCATTACGCCGACATTTCTGCCACCAGTTAGCAATATCCATCCTGCTTCGGCGATGAGTTGTCCGAGTAGATAGGCGTTTTCTAAGTCGGTTGATGTGGCACTTTCGCCGGGGCCCATGATGCCAATGATGATTTTTTTCATAGTTTGGGGTAATATGGTGTTATTGATATAGGGATCTCGCTCTTTTTTAACCGCAGATGAACGCAGATTAACGCGGATGCAAGAAGGGATCTCGCTCTTTTGATTGTAAAACTGGCGATCGCACCCTATTTTTTTTTGGGGAAATTCTACCCGTTCAGATTCTTTAAGACGTTGCGATAATAGGCAATCTTCAAAGCTGAAAGCTTCTGAGTCTAGAAAACTAGCGATCGCCATTTCGATCGCTAGTTTTCTAGAGAGCATTCTAGCTGCGTAGCTTTTTCCATCAGAGCCACTTTCACATAGTCAGGCAAATGGGTCATCAGTGAATGAATAGCTTCTGGTGGCAAGTGTTGGATGTTGAGGGTATGATTCATTGTTCTCTGGGATAGTTGAATCTGAATCTGGGAGAGAAAAGGCTCTCGCTCTTTTGATTCAGAAATGTTAAAAAACAGGAATTAATTTTTCACTTCCTGAAATATCTTATAATATTCGCAAATTATTTCAATAAAAATATCCCCTTCTAACCTAAAATGACTCAAAGAAGCCAAATCTAAATTAGGAGGAAAATTGAAGGGATATGACAAAGAAGACAAGAAAGTTTCAGCATTTTCTTCAAGCTTTCTGAGTTCGACTTCTCCTACCCAAAAACAGTAATTTTCATCATCCGAATTGATGGGGCGAGAAATCACTAGGTGAAGAATGCGATCGAACTCGATCGCCACATCTCCCATTTCTGGGCCAAAGGTGAAGTCTAAACGCAAGCCCAGATTTTGAGGGCGGAGTGAAACCCCTACTAAATCGGCACTTTTTAAGTCTTCTAAAAAGGTTTTGAGGTTGAGTGCGATCGCGGTTGTCATAGAATCACTTTTTCTCCGGTACTATGTGTGTTAGCCCCTGGTTCAAATTTTATTTGATTTCCGTCTAGATTGTATCTGCGACGGTAAGTTTTGCCATCCGTCCCGCGTATCTTTGGCCCTGTACGGACTATTTCACCATTTGGTCTAATATGAATGATGCTGCCATCTGGATCTTCAAAGGTTTGATAGCCACCTTTTGTGCTGGTTTGAAATTGGAAGCCGTAACTCTCCAGTATGGCGATCGCTTCTGATAAGATTTGCCCTGTTAAATCGGGAAGTTGTTGTGCGGCTGGATTCATTGGTTGTGAATGGGAAAGACTTTGAGCGATCGCCATGATTGAGCATAAAACCGGCGATCGCCCTTCTGAATCTAGCTGATTAAGGGCGATCGCTCTTTTTTTACCGCAGATGGACGCTGATTAACGCGGATGCAAGAAGGGCGATCGCCATGATTGATGAATTATGGGCGAGATCGTTTCTGAGTCTGGGTAAAAAAGGGATCTCGCTCTTCCCAATTTCTTATTAAAAAATTACTGGTTGTGAGACTTGACAAAAGATGGCAAAATCTGCCATATTAAAAATAACGAGTTAAATGAGGTAAGTAATACCCGTGACAAGCATGAATATTTCTCTACCTGACTCAATGCGAACTTATATAGAAGCACAGGTAGCTCAAGGTGGTTACAGTACAGCTAGCGAGTATTTTCGTGAGTTAATTCGCCAAGACCAAAAACGTAAAGCTTCAGAACGTTTGGAAGCGAGGTTATTAGAGGGTTTGGAATTTGGAAATCCTACAGCGATGACTGAGGAAAATTGGATGGAGATTCGTCAAGCTGTGCGCTCGCGAATTTCCCAGAATCAGGGGTTGCAGGGAGAAAAATGACCTCGCTCCAAAAACGTCCGCAAGTTATCCGTGATTGGATTGAATTAGCAACTTACATTGCGGAAGATAATATGGATGCTTCCGAGCGCTTTCTTGTCGCGGCGGAAGAAACCTTTAAACAATTAGCCCAAACGCCAAAAATGGGAAAACTCTGTCAATTTTCTCATACTAATTTAATCGATGTACGACAACAAGCTATTAAAGGTTTTAAAGGTGTCAAACTCGCTGAACTTCCGCCGCTACTTATCTATCTGGAGTGCGTCGGAGTTTTTATGCGAAATTTCTGTTTTTGTAATATAACTTTACATAGAAGGTGCGATCGTCCGTAGTCGATCGCACTGTTAGACATCAGACTTACCCTAGACAACCGGCTGCTGATTTTTTGCATCCCAGTAGAACAAAAACAAAACTATGACGGGCAATGCAGAAAGAATACTCGCAATACACTGGTAGATTAATTCGATTCCAAAGTTATCTTTTTGTCCTATTAATGATAGCGGTAGATACAAAATAAAAGACACAATCATCGAAGCAATAAACAATCCAAGATAGGTCAGAATCATCGTCCCCAATATCTTCCATCTTTTCCCTTGAGTCAAATTCGCACTAACTTTTTGAGCCTTCGATCCTTCTACACCTTCCAAGATCACAGCGGCATCAATTAGTGCATAGCGCAATGCAAAAATGACACCTGGAACGATGAAAAGAATTAAACCACCTATCACAATAAATCCAGTTACAAAACGAGTTCCGAACAGCTTAAAACATTTTCGTCCTGCGTAGGTCATGGACTCACGATAAGTTGGATGAAGTCCCCGCTTCAACTGAGCAAGTGCATGAAGTAATGCACCCACGTAGATCGTACCAAACGAACCTTCAATGAATTGCGACACTCGCAATTCTTGCATGGTCATACGCAACTCGTCTCCACCAGTCATCCCTGGAAAAACGTACAGGCGCAAATATATCAACAGAATTGATCCCGGCAACCATACTGTTAGCACTATCAAACTAAACAGCATAAAGTTTGAGGCAAACAATCCAATAGCTTCACGGATTTTTTGAATCATAAAGTATAGGCTCTACATTGTGAATAAATTGTTATATTACTATTTAAATGTAGAGGTTGTTTCATACTAGCTTGCAAGTGTTATTTTGTCAATTAAATAAACTAAATTGGTGGCGGTCGTGGCTCGCTTTAATCTTCACTGCTACTCTTTCTTTGCTTTCACTTGAGTATTTCTGGAGCAAGCTTTTTATTTCTCGGCTTCACGATTCAGATCAAGTGTAAGTTTTGTTTCGCGAGCGTTAAACCTAACCTACACTTGATATTGGCGAACCGATCACAAAATATCCCCAACAATCATCCCCGCCAATATGACAAACCCCACCCAAACATTTTGGCGAAATATTTGACCGTAAACAAGCTTAGGAATATCCGCCTTCCGCAGTTGACTATATTGCAAATACCACAAAATCGCCGCCGCACTAATTGCCATCCAAAAACCAATGTGCAAGTGCAGATTAATACCCATTGCTGCTAACAAACCGACAGTACCAACAAAGAACAAACCCACAGCATTAGCTGCATTATTCCCGAAAAATATCGCGCTGGAATTCACCCCCAAACGCAAATCGTCTTCCCGATCACTCATCGCATAAACTGTATCAAATCCCATCGTCCAAAACACCACTGCACCCCACAGCAGCCAAGTCGCTACTTCTAATTCGTCAACGGCGGCGCTCCAACTAATTAAAACTGCAAAACCCCAGGCAATTGATAGCACTAATTGCGGCACTGGAAAGAATCGTTTTGCTAGCGGATAGCAGATAATTACTGGTACGGCGGCGACACACAGCCAGAAGCTTAAAGGATTGAGATAAAAAGCGAGAATCGCCGCGCAAGCAAAGGAAATTAAGGCAACTCCTATTCCAGTTTGCACGGTGAGGGCGCGGGATGCTAGGGGGCGCGATCGCGTTCTTTCTACTTCGGGATCGATATCGCGATCCCACAAGTCGTTGATGACGCATCCAGCCGCACTCGTGGCTAAGGTACCCAACACAATCACACCCACCAATGCTGCGGGCGGCCTCCCGTCTGCTGCTAAAAAGACGGCCCATAGGGCTGGAATCATTAAAATTAGCCGCCCTGCTGGTTTGTCCCACCTCAAAAGCTTTACGATGGTTAGTAATGTGGATTCGGTTGGGCGATCGGGCTCTGTAAGCATTTGATTGTAGATTGGAGATTTTTAACTCTAAATCTTATCAAATTTTAGGCACAATCACTTACTATCTCTGCTGGCGATCGCACTTATGCCGAAATTTAAAACAGGTGAAAGTCTTGGCCAGTAAGCAGTTCTAGATTTTTGCTGATTTAATAGAATGCCTCACTGAATTCGTGAAATAATCATAAATATCTGTCAACCCCGATACACTCCAATGGTTAATTCACTTGCTTCTGCGGAGTCAAATCGCATTATTGCTGCTATTGATATGGGTACTAACTCGTTTCACATGGTGGTGGCGCGGATCGATCCGAAATTGCCCGCGTTTACGATTATTGCTAGAGAAAAAGATACGGTTCGGTTGGGCGATTGTGAGGTTAAGACGGGGTGCTTGAAGTCCGAGGTTATGGAAAGGGCGATCGCCACTCTGCGCCGCTTTCAAGATATTGCTAAAACTTTCAATGCTGAACAAATTATCGCTGTGGCTACGAGTGCAGTTCGGGAAGCCCCTAACGGGCGAGAGTTTCTAAAACAAGTTGCTGACGAATTAGACCTGAATGTTAGTTTAATCTCTGGTCAGGAAGAAGCGCGGAGGATTTATCTCGGCGTTCTTTCAGGTATGGAGTTTAACAATGAGTCACAGGTGATTATTGATATTGGAGGCGGTTCTACTGAGTTGATTTTAGGAGACAGTTCTGAACCTCGATGCCTTACCAGTACAAAAATTGGCGCTGTTCGCTTAACAGGACAATTTGTCAAAACTGACCCGATTAGCAAGGAGGAGTTTGCTTATTTGCAAGCTTATATTCGGATTTCGCTGGAAAGACCGATCGACGAATTGCGATCCCAATTCCAGGCTGGCAAACCTCTGCGCTTGATCGGCACTGCTGGAACGATCGAAACTCTGGCTGCAATTAACGCTCGCGAAAAGTTGGGAACAGTTCCGAGTCCCCTAGCCGGATATCAGTTAAGTTTAAAAGATTTGCGCGATTTAGTCAATCGCTTTCGCAAACTTTCTTACTCGGAAAGGCTGGCGATTCCGGGAATGTCGGACAAGCGGGCGGAAATTATTCTGGTCGGCGCTTTGATTTTGCAGGAAGCAATGACACTATTAGGAATTGAATCGCTGACTGTGTGCGATCGCTCTCTGAGAGAAGGCGTAATTGTTGACTGGATGCTGGCGCACGGTTTAATTGAAAACCGCTTGCGCTATCAAGGTTCAATCCGCCAGCGCAGCACTCTGCACATGGCTAATAAATATCAAGTCGATTTAGAACACAGCGAAAGAATCGCAGCATTTGCGCTAAATTTGTTCAACAAAACTCAAGGAATCCTGCACAATTGGGGAACCGAAGAACGGGATTTGCTGTGGGCTGCAGCGATTCTGCACAACTGCGGTTTGTACGTCAGTCATTCGGCGCACCACAAGCATTCTTACTATTTAATTCGCAATGGTGATTTATTGGGATACACTGAAACAGAGATTGAAGTAATTGCCAATTTGGCTCGCTATCACCGAAAAAATCCTCCTAAAAAAAAGCACGAAAATTTTGCAATTCTCCCGAAAAAATACCGGGAAGTCGTCAGTAAATTGCATCCTTTTCTGCGGTTGGCTGTGGCTTTGGACAGGCGGCAGATTGGCGCAATTTCTGATTTTAAGTGCGAACACCGCCCGGAAGTTCGAGAGTTTCACTTGCGGCTGCAACCGCTCAATCCCGAAGACGATTGCGCTCTGGAACTCTGGAGTTTGGATTATAAAAAGCCGTCTTTTGAAGATGAGTACAGTCTCAAATTAGTGGCAACTTTGGAACCGACTTTGGTTCCAGTTTAAATAGGACGCAGAGCCTGGAAACGAGAAACTTTAGGGTGCGTAGTACCAGAGAGAGTCAAGGGGGTGAAGAATACCCTCAAACGTTTTAAATCTCGAAGGCTGCGATGCTTAAATCTTTTTCTTTTAACAGGCGATCGGCAGTAAACTAGGTTTATTGCCGATCGCCAGCCGGTAGGAGCAGGTAAAGTCGATTGATCGCACCAATACGCTGCTTGAGGGCAGGGCACACCTACAAACTAAAAGATTGCAAGCGTTTGATCTACTTCTATACCAGGCTCGGCATTCACGCCAGACAGGGCTAATGATGTAATGCTTACCCGAAGATCGTAAAATCATTCAGATTGATCGCACTAGCTTGCACTCCGTTCAAAGCAGCCAACAGTTGACCGTTCTGACCAATCCTGATGAAAGCTGCATTAGCGTTTTGGGTAATACTAAGTTGAGCAAAAGTTAGACCGCCTGCTAACACCAGCAAATCTTCACCTTTGGTGAAATCAGTAATTACATCGCTGCCTTCACCTGCTGTTAAAACAAAGCGATCGCGCCCCATGCCGCCGCTGAGAATATCATTACCCAAACCCCCAATCAGACAATCGTCGCCTTTCCCCCCGTAGAGAGTATCGTTGCCCTCCTCGCCGCATAGCTTGTCACTACCGCCGTTGCCAAACATCAAATCATTGCCAGCACCACCGCACAGGGAATCTGGATTGCCGTTAAAGTCGATCGCACTGTCTCCTAAAATAGTATCGTCCCCATCGCCGCCACAAATGCTATCACTGCCGCGATCGCCCAACAGTAAATCGTTGCCAGTACCCCCCACCACAACGTCATTGCCCTTGCCGCCGTAAAACGTATCATTGCCCTCGCCGCCGCTTAGAGTATCTGCGGCATCTCCCCCGTTCAAGAAGTCGTTGCCAGCCCCGCCAAACAGCAAATCGCGTCCATTCGAGTCAGGGCTAGAGGGGTCAAAACTGCCTCCAAACAAGCAGTCGTTACCCTCAGCCCCTACCAGAGTATCGTTGCCTTTGTCGCCCCAAATCAAGTCATCGTCTTTGCCGCCGATCGCCACATCATTGCCTTTACCCCCGAAAATGCGATCGTCGCCGGCGTCGCCGTTGAGGTAATCATTGCCACCGCCACCAAACAGCAAGTCTCTGTCTGCATTCGGGCCAAGGGGGATATTGCTGGGCCGTCCTCCGTAAATATTGTCGTTGCCTTGTTCGCCCAGCAGAATGTCGTCGCCGTTGAAACCGCTGATAACGTCGTTGAGATTGCTGCCGATGAGGAAATCGCTGCCGTCAGTGCCGTTGAAAGTGCGATCAACTAAATTCGGGCCGGGAATCGAACTGATCGCGGGTAGGGTAATCTGTTCGCAAATGCAATCGGCATTGCCGCCACCAACGCTGTCAGAGTCAACAGGAGTGGGAGTCGGTGTCGGAGTTCCCGTGGGAGTCGGAGTCGGATTTCCCGTGGGAGTCGGAGTATCCGTGGGAGTCGGAGTCGGAGTATCAGTGGGAGTCGGAGTTCCCGTCGGAGTAGGAGTCGGAGTTCCCGTGGGAGTCGGAGTATCCGTGGGAGTATCCGTGGGAGTCGGAGTCGGAGTCGGAGTCCGAGTCGGAGTATCCGTGGGAGTAGGAGTCGGAGTTCCCGTGGGAATCGGAGTTCCCGTGGGAGTCGGAGTATCCGTGGGAGTCGGAGTCGGAGTTCCCGTGGGAGTCGGAGTTCCCGTGGGAATCGGAGTTCCCGTGGGAGTAGGAGTTCCCGTGGGAGTAGGAGTCGGGGTTCCCGTGGGAGTAGGAGTCGGAGTTCCCGTGGGAGTCGGCGTCGGAGTATCCGTGGGAGTAGGAGTCGGGGTTCCCGTGGGAGTAGGAGTCGGGGTTCCCGTGGGAGTAGGAGTCGGAGTATCCGTCGGCGTCGGAGTCGGAGTATCCGTGGAAGTAGGAGTCGGAGTCGGAGTTCCCGTCGGAGTCGGAGTTCCCGTCGGAGTCGGAGTTCCCGTGGGAGTCGGCGTCGGAGTATCCGTCGGCGTCGGAGTATCCGTGGGAGTCGGAGTATCCGTGGGAGTCGGAGTTCCCGTCGGAGTCGGAGTCAGAGTTCCCGTGGGAGTCGGAGTCGGAGTTCCCGTCGGAGTCGGAGTTCCCGTCGGAGTCGGAGTTCCCGTCGGAGTCGGAGTTCCCGTCGGAGTCGGAGTTCCCATCGGAGTCGGAGTATCCGTGGGAGTCGGAGTATCCGTGGGAGTGGGCGTCGGAGTTCCCGTCGGCGTCGGAGTTCCCGTCGGCGTCGGAGTTCCTGTCGGCGTCGGAGTCGGAGTATCCGTCGGCGTCGGAGTCGGAGTATCCGTCGGAGTTGGAGTCGGAGTATCCGTGGGAGTCGGAGTCGGAGTCGGAGTATCCGTCGGCGTCGGAGTCGGAGTATCCGTCGGAGTTGGAGTCGGAGTCGGAGTATCCGTCGGCGTCGGAGTCGGAGTTGGAGTCGGAGTCGGAGTCGGAGTCGGAGTTGGAGTCGGAGTCGGAGTTGGAGTCGGAGTCGGAGTCGGAGGGTTATTGACAACAATGCTTGCCGTGACGATCGCAGAATCAGCTTTCCCGTCATTAGCTTTGTAGGTAAAAGAGTCGATCCCTGCAAAACCAGCATTCGGAGTGTAACTGAAGGAACCGTCTTGGTTAAGGGCGATCGACCCTGTAGCCGGATTTGTCACCAGAATCGCCGTCAGCGGGTCGTTTTCCGGGTCTGTATCGTTGATTAAGACTCCCAAACCAGTCACGTTGAGGGGAGTATCAAAAGCCGTAGTATAGCTGTCCGAATTCGCTAGAGGCGGGTTATTTTTGACGTTTACAGTCACGGTAGCCGGTTCAGAGCTAACTATCCCGTCGCTGACTGTGTAGGTAAATGTGTCTGTTCCAGAAAAGCCAGGGTTAGGAAAATAAGTGAAAGAACCGTCTTTGTTGAGGGCGATCGACCCTTTCGTCGGATTTGCGGCGACCGCAGCAGTCAGCGTGTCTAAATCTGCATCGGTGTCGTTGATTAAAACTCCCGGCGCTGTTAAGCTGAGGACTTTTCCGGCACTGATGCTGTAGGTGTCGGGTTGTGCCTTGGGCGGATTGTTGGTAACGCCGATATTCACCGTACCGGGGACAGTCGCAGCGCCGTCGCTCACGCTATAGGTGAAGGTATCTAGACCTGCAAAGCCTGCTTTGGGAGTATAAACGAAGTCGCCGAAGGGATTGAAGGAGATCGTACCGTTGAGCGGGCCTGTAACTAAAGTTGCACTCAGTGTGTCTAAGTCCGCGTCGGTGGCCTTGCTTAAAACTCCTGGAAATCCGCTGAGCACTTTGTCGTGCAGGACACTGTAGTTGTCGGGATTTGGTAGAGGCAAATTGTTAGTAACGTTAATATTCACCGTAGCCGGGAGAGTCGCAGCGCCGTCGCTAACGTTGTAGGTGAAAGTATCTAGACCTACAAAACCAGCTTTCGGGGTATAAACGAAGTCGCCGAGGGGATTGAAGAAGATCGTACCGTTGCTCGGGCCTGTAACTAAGGTGGCACTCAGCGTGTCTAAGTCCGCGTCGGTGGCCTTGCTTAAAACTCCTGGAAATCCGCTGAGCACTTTGTCGTGCAGGACACTGTA
>NZ_JAUBQW010000025.1:55758-57803 GCF_036701485.1 Microcoleus sp. Pol11C3
GCAGCGCCGTCGCTAACGTTGTAGGTGAAAGTATCTAGACCTACAAAACCAGCTTTCGGGGTATAAACGAAGTCGCCAGTTTTGTTTAATGCGATCGTACCGTTGAGCGGGCCTGTAACTAAAGTTGCACTCAGCGTGTCTAAGTCCCCGTCGCTGTCGTTGCCTAAAACTCCGGGAATTTGGACGCTGAGAATTTTGTCGTGCACGACAGGGTAGGCGTTATTGGCCGCCACCGGAAAGTTATTCACCGAGATATTGCCGAGAGTAAAACTCGCACTTGCCTGATCCGTGGCGTCGCCGAAAAATAGAAAGTTTGGCTGGGTGTAGGGATTGAAGGGTAAAGCTGGCTGGCTGTTTGCTGGATTAAATGCTCCGTAGTTCCGCAGCGGCTGATTTGTCAGGCCTGGTATTGCTACACCGCCCGCAAACAGGGTGTAAGTTGTCCCTTGAACCACCAGTTTGTAGTCGGTAGCAGTGCTGATGTTAACAGGTGCGTTTTCCCCGCGAGTAAACAGGGGAGTATCTTGCTGGGCAAAAATGCCTCCGTTAGCACCGAGATTGCGGTTGGTGAAACCCAGTTCAATGCCATTTGCGTCGCTGCTAAGGGCGATGATGCTGAAACCGGCCCGATCGTTACTACCACTGTTTTCAGCCGTAACTGCAACATTGAAAGAAACGCTGTAACCGTTGGTGCGGTTGAGGGCGGGGAAAGTTGCACTGACTGGAGTAAATGTTGCTGGCGTGGCTGGCGGACTTGGAGGGGTATATTTGTAGTTTGTGTAGCCCGCATAGCCTGCATTGCTAGCCGGGAGACTCACCGTAGAAGTATCAATGCCCGTGTTGGGCGTGAACGCACCACTGGCGAATGGAAGAGCAGCAGGTAGCTCTCCATAAGCTAATTGAGTAGTACCTAATGCCCCGATACCGGGTGTTGCAGCAGGAAACGGAAAGTTACTTGTACCGTCGTAGAGGGTTGGGCCGAACACGAATTGATAGTCGGCCATTGTTGCAGGCTCGATCGCCAGCCCAGCCACCATAACTCCCGTTCTATAATCTAGCAGCCAGTCTCCGCCGAGAGTTGAATTGCCGATCGGCCCAGTTGAAGCAGCAATTTTTGCCTTAGTTATCTGACTCAATTGCTGCACAAAGTTAGCGCCCGCATCACCCGCCGCTACATCGCACCCGTACAGCAAAATCTCTCCACTGTCTGCCAGCGATCTCGACCAACGCTGCAATTGTTTAGCATAAGTTTTTAAATTTATTAAGTTTAGATTGATCGTGCCTAGCAGCAAACTCGCGGGGCGGCCGTGGGAAATGATATGAATGCTTTTAATATTGCTGCGACTCGCTAGCGCTTCAGTAATTTGTGCTACTCCATCCCGCACCGCATCGAGGATAATTACTTCTGTCCCCGCTGCGATGCCGTTGCGGAGAGTTTGGGCATCTGGAACAGCAGAATCGAGAAAGGCGATCGAACTAAAAATAGAACGGATAAAATTTTGCAAAATACACCTAGGGTTAGATGACCCTGTGAAAATTAAGATGTATCAAGATTAGCAAATTCAGAACTTCAATGTCATCAGTAAAATGAACAATCAAGACGAATGATACTAATTTCCCCTGAGCATGGGACAGAGGTATCTTGATAAAGGCGGATTTAGCCAATAAATCCTTTAAAAAACCGACAATTGTGGTACAAAACCCGCCTCTATCAAGGTTCGATAGCCAAAAGTTCTTCTGCTACCAATCCTTTCTGAATAGCTAGCACTGCTGCTTGAGTGCGATCGCGCACTTCTAACTTTTGCAAAATCGCGTGTACATGAACCCGCACCGTACCCGGAGGAATGTACAATATTTGTACAATTTTCTGATTGCTTTTCCCCCCCGCAACTAAAGCTAATATTTCCTGTTCTTGCTTCGTCAGCGGATTTTCCAAAGCTTCTGATTTTGACCCAACTTTCACAGGTTGGTAGTCCTGCATAGCAATGAAAATGTGTTATAATTCTATTCTTTATAACCTACCTTTAATTTTAGCTTATGAACTG
>NZ_JAUBQW010000026.1:0-56186 GCF_036701485.1 Microcoleus sp. Pol11C3
AGCTTCACCTGACCGAAGCAGATAGACTTTTTCATCGTCTTCCACCAGACTACTCTTAACATACAAGGGACACGGCATTGCTGTGTCCTACTCCCTCTGCTGGACAATCCTTTGCGCTGTGCCTAATGTTAATAATTGTTAACTAGGTTGTGAAAAATCAATATTATATAGTATTACCAAAATATCAAAGCCCCTCATCTTGCAGGAGAGGGGCTTCAGGAAAGCTAGAAATTTTAAGTTCAGAGTTGATTGAATTGAGTTCTGATAGCTTCTATCCGACTGCGGTTAACTCCCATATCCGACTCTCCCAGACGCGAAGCCGATCGCACATGGATGACTTTTGCTTCATCATCTACCAAAAATTCAACGTCATCCACAAACCCCATCAAAGCACTGGTGAACTCCGCATACAGGTAATTATCAGTTGCCGTGATAATTTTAGTTTTTCCATAGGACTCGATCGCCCCTTTGAGCTTTACCATCGCTTCACTCTGGGACGAAGTGTATGCCAAAGGCTCAATTTTGTGTTCGGCATCTTGACTGAAGCTGCTGACGCAGTTGGGGGAACTCGGGCACGCTGCGAGTTTTCCTGACACAATCCCGATATTGGCAGGTCTTGTTCCAGCAAACATTGTTTTTTCTCCTGGTATAGCGATAAAAGTAGCGATCGACAGTACCGCTACTGCTATCAATGACATTAAAATAACTAGGACTCTTTTCAAAGCTGTCGGCGATTTTGTTTCAACTGTTTGCAAAGGATTAGCCCTCCTGAAAGTGCAAATTTAATCTAATTTAAATATTAATTGATATTACCTCTAAAAATCACAAAGATTTACTTTGTTCTTGAATCAACCAGTAAGTCAGGATTCTTCCTTTACCTTTAACCGGGATATGACCCCGTTCTTCAAAAACAAACTGCTCTTTTAAACGATTGTAAGTCTGCACCGTCACTTGAATTTTACCCGGCAATCCGTTGGACTCCATCCGCGAAGCAACATTAACAGTATCCCCCCACAAATCATAGCTAAATTTGCTAATCCCAATAATTCCCGCCACCACCGAACCGCTGTGAATTCCAATCCGCAATTGAAAATTTTCTCCCATTTTGACATTAAACCTCCTCAAAGCTGCCTGCATCTCCAAAGCTAAAAGTGCGATCGCCTCAGAGTGATCCTCCCGCGGCGTCGGCAAACCCCCCACCACCATGTAAGCATCCCCAATCGTCTTAATCTTTTCCAAACCGTGCAATTCAGACAACCTATCGAACTCCGAGAAAATCCCGTTCAAAATTTCTACCAACTGCGTCGGGCTTTTGTGAGCAGAAAACTCTGTAAAACCCACCAAATCAGCAAACAATACGCTCACATCATCAAAATGATCCGCTATCAACTTTTGCTCTTTTTGCAAGCGTTCGGCAATAGGTTTGGGTAAAATATTCAGCAGCAATTTCTCTGTTTGCTCTTGCTGCAATTTCAGCGCTGCCTCAGCTTGTTTCCGCTGAATCAGCGAACCGAGCTGTGTAGCAACCGCACTCACTAATTCCAACAAGCGCGGCTGACATTCCAAAACTTTTTTGCGATAAAAAATCAAAATAGCTAACACATGGTTGTCCGCCACAATTGGCACCCCAAAAGCCGCTTTCAATCCCACACTAACCGCAATTTCCGCTCGTAAAAAAACTTGTTCCGGTGCCGTAGAAACATCCTCGATCCATTCAGACTGCTGCGAGTGCCAAATCCTGCCTGGGAGTCCCATACCGGGAGCAAAAATCAACTGCCAACTTGTTTTTCGGAATTCGGCAAAACTTAAGTCGCTGACGTACCTGCCTGTAGCGCATTTTAAAACGCCCTCACTGCAAGGAATCCAAGCTTCCCCCAGATTCCATTCAATAGTTTGGCAAATTAAACCTAAAATCACATCTATAGCAGACTCAAAGTCCTCAGATTTGCTAATAGCTTGAGTTGCCTTCAGCAGCAAGGTCGTTTCCATTTCAATCTGGCGTCGTTCGGCGATTTCTTGGTGCAACTGGACGTTTTGATGGGTCAACTTTTGATTTTTTTCTTGCAATTGCATTTGCAATGAACGCACAGTAAGTTGATTGCTCACTCGCGCCAATACTTCTTTTACCTGAAAAGGTTTTGTGATATAATCGGCTCCGCCCACTTCAAAAGCTTTTGCCTTATTTATTCCTTCTTCTAACGCGCTGAGAAAAATAATGGGAATTTCCCTAAACTGCGGTTCTGATTTCAGTTTTTGACAGAGTTCGTAGCCGTCTAGATCCGGCATCATAATATCGAGTAAAATTAAATCGGGGGCGCTAGATTGAATCGCATCTATGGCAGAAAAACCATTAGTAACTGGTCTAACTTTATAGCCGTTTTTTTGCAGTATTCTAATTAACAAACGCAGATTATCTGGCGTATCGTCCACTACTAAAATATCTGCTTGATAGTTTTCAGTTTGTTCCGCCTTGATCTGCATTATCTGATTCCTCCGCCTCGGCAATTAAATTGAGAATTTTCTGGTAATCAAAATTATCGAGATAACCCTGGAGGATTTCCGCCAATTCAGGATGAGGCTCCCTTATTTCGTCGATTGTTCTGACAATTAAGTCAAAATCAGCACTGCGGATTACCTGCTTCATGTTGTCTATCCATTCTGCCGGAAGTCTAGGTAAATAAGCAAGCGCAGCATTAGGGAGGGAGCCAGATAAATTATTTCGCTCGCCTGTTGATATAAAGTCCGTTGAGTTAGAGTAGAGATACTTCACCCCCAAATGTTTGGTGAGGGTATCAAATATATCTGTTTTGCGGAAAGGTTTGCTAATAAAATCGTCGCAGCCGACCAATAAAGCAAACGCTTGCCTCCCTTCAATTGTACTAGCTGTCAAAGCAATAATCTTTGGAATCGGGGAGTCGGGATCGGAAATATTCATGGCCCCATTTCCTTGCTGCTGTTGCTCTCTCTGCTTGATTCTAGCCTTAATTTGTTTAGTAGCTTCGTAGCCGTCCATCACTGGCATTCGCACATCCATCAAAATTAAGTGCGGATGCCAATTTTCCCACATTTCTATGGCTTCCTGGCCGTTGGTGGCTTGTTCCACCCGGAAACCTAAAGGAGAAAGCATTTTGACTAAAAGTTGGCGGTTGTCTTCGCGATCGTCCACAATTAAAATCCGGTAGCACGGTTGATTGGGTTCCAACTCACTAACTTCGCGGTTAAGTTCCGGATCGGGAAGCTCAGCAGCATAAACCGCACCGACTGGAATTTCAAATTTAAAAGTGGTACCGAGTTCCAGTTGACTTTCTACCACGATTTCTCCTCCCATCAGGCGGACAAATTGACGGCTGATCTTCAATCCTAAACCCGTACCTTTCTGATTTTTTTGACCGGAAGCTGTTTGAACAAAAGCCTTAAAAATATTGCCCAATTCTTCGGGAGCAATGCCAACTCCTGTATCTTCAATTTCAAATAGAAGGAAAAAATCCGGCACAGTTAAATCCTCTGCCTCATCGCTGCATTCAACCTTGGCAAAATCACTGCTACTTCTCGAAAAATCCCGAATACTTCTTGTGGTATCAAAGCAAGCTATGGGACTATCCAATAAATCCAGAAATCCCGATTTTTCTAATTTTATAACTCTTAATATAATTTCGCCTTTTTGCGTAAACTTAATCGCATTACTCAGAAGATTAATCAGCACTTGCCGCAGTTTAATATCATCGGTTCGCACGTACTGAGGAACGTCAGCATCGCGCTGGAAACGCAACTGCAATTCTTGATTCTCTACCCGCAGTTGAAACATATCTTGCAAATCGTCAAGAAAGCGGTAGAGGTCGAAGTTTTTTGGGTTGATCGTCATCCGCCCCGCTTCGATTTTTGACAAGTCTAAGACTTCATTGATCAACGTCAGCAAGTGTTCGCCACTACGCCGAATAATTCTCATATTTTGTCGGTTTTCGACACTAAGATCCGGGCTGGGTTCCATGAGTTGTGCAAAGCCGAGTATAGAATTGAGAGGGGTGCGTAACTCGTGGCTCATATTGGCAATAAACGTGCTTTTAGCTTTGTTTGCTGCTTCAGCAGCTAATGCGGCTTGTTGCAGTTGTTGTGTGCGTTCATCAATTTGGGCTTCTAAGGTGTGGTGGTATTCTGCTAGTATTTTTTCGGATTGTTTGCGATCGCTAATATCTTGAAAAGCTGCGATCGCATAAACAATATTTCCGCTAGCGTCAAAAATCGGCGTGGTATTGATCTCGATCGCAATTCTTTTGCCATCTTGACGGATTTCTACATCGTCAACCTTGACAGATTCTCCTTTCAGTGAGCGCAAAATTGGCAGATGATCCGGCGGGTACAGCTCATCACTATTGGCAACATAAAGTTGATAAGTGGCAGCTAATTGTTCCGCAGTGCTTTCCGGGATAGTGTCTGCACCCAACAAATCCCGCGCTGCCTGGTTGAAATAGGCGATCGAGCCATCGGGATGATAAACAGATACCCCCACTGGCAAAGCTTCTAAAAATTGACTCAGGCGGCTTTCACTCGCAGACAGCGCCTCATTTGCTAGCTTTAACTTCTCATTCACTTCTTGGCGCTTATGAATTTCATCTGTTAACTTTTGATCTTGTAAATAACTGTGAACTGCTTCTACTACCGTTAATTTTAAGTCTTCATTTTGCCAAGGTTTAGGAATATAACGGTACAATTTAGCATACTTAATAGCATTACTCAGGGCTTCCAAATCTGCTTGCCCCGTTAGCATAATGGTCAGCGTCTCCGGCGAGCTTTCGTGAATTCGTCGGAGCAGTTCATCCCCTTTAATATCCGGCATGATATAATCGGAAAGCACCAAAGCAATCTCGTATTCATCAGCCTGCAAATCAGCCAGCAACTCTAAAGCATCAGCCCCCCCTTCAGCGGTTTCAATTATACACCGATCGCCGATCGCCTTTTTCAGTTCAATCTTTAAACTATTCAAAACGTCAGGTTCATCATCAATACAAACAATCACAGGTTTTTTCATAACTTAGCCAGCCCAGATTTTATAGTCTCTATTAAGTCTTTGCTTTGCCAGGGTTTGTACAAACAACAGTATAAATCTGCTTCTTCTACTGCCCGCTGAACAGCCGCTGCATCCGCTTGTCCAGTCAACATCACTTTAATAATTTTAGGATATTTTTGGTGAACTTTAATTAAAAGTTCATCACCTTTAATTCCCGGCATCAGCCAATCAGAAACAACCACAATCACCTGAGCTTTGTTCTTGAAAGTCCTCCAGTAAATCTAAAGCTTCATCACCACTTTCCGCTAATTCATAAAAGTAATCATTTTTAAATTCATTTTTTAGCTGAATCTTGAGAGTATTCAAGATATCGGGTTCATCGTCAACGCAAAGAATTACAGGCTTATTCATCTTTTCCTCTCTGCTTAAATTTTAGTAGGTTTACCGACATGACTTCCTTTTACATTATTGATTTCGGGCAACTATGCAAGATATCTGTGCCCTATCTTATTTTAATAGCACTTCCGAAGATAAACCCGGTTTCTCGTAATAAATCTTGTATTTGTCAGCGAGACAGCGACAAGTGTCACCGGGAATCAGCCCCATGCAGGTAAGTTTTGTTTAATAAATTGGCAGCGAGACTGTAAAAGTTGTCTCCCCCGGTACAGAATCTACAGCAATGGTGCCTTCGTGTTTTTCCACAACTTTTCTCACAATATCCAATCCCAAACCGCTACCTTCGCCCGCAGATTTAGTCGTAAAAAACGGCTGAAAAATTTTGGGAAGAACTTCTGAGGGAATACCTTTGCCGTTATCAGTAAACGTGAGGAAAATATTTGCCTCTTGCTGCCGAGTTTCAATCGTCAAAATACCTTTATAATCCATTGCTTGCAGGGCATTATGAACGAGATTAGTCCAAACTTGATTTAAATCATCGGGATAGCACTTAATTTCGGGTAACTCTCCATAATTTTTAACTACTTCTATACCGTGTTTCAGTTGATTTTGATAAAGGGTTAACACCGTTTCAATGCCATCGTGCAAGTTCGCCTGGACTTTTTCTGGTTTGCTATCAAAATGAGCGTAGGTTTTTAAGGCAAATACTACTTTCCCAGACTTCGCTGTTGCTCTTTGGATCAGGCTAATACTTTTTTTAAAGCTAGCAAACTGGTAAGCACTATTTAAAACTACTTCCCAATCCGGCGATTTAAAAAGCGGCAAGAACTCTTCTATTTTTTCGTAGATTTCCATGTCAACTAAAGTATCCGCAATTTCCTCGGAGTTTTCAACAGATTCTGCCATCAAATCCGCCGCCAACTGCTGCTTAAATTTTCGTTTCTCTCTGCTGGTAAATAAATTTTTTTGATGGGTGGCTCTGTACAGTAAAGCTAAAAAATAAGCTTTGCTTGCGTCAGAAAGTTCTAGATAAATTTGAGGAAATTTATCTAAAAACTCGTCTGAAAAATTAGCTATATTATTAATAGAGGAACCTATAATGCCCAGGGGGGTATTGATTTCGTGGGCAATGCCGGCAATCAGTTGTCCCAGGGCTGCCATTTTTTCCGATTGAATCAAATGGTCTTGAGTGGCTTGCAGTTGGTGCAGCGCCGTTGCTAAATCTTGATTTTTTTCTTGCAAAGTTTGTTGCAATGAACAAATTTTTAAATGAGTTTCTATCCGGGCTAAAACTTCTTCAACCTGAAACGGTTTAGTAATAAAGTCAACTCCGCCCACTGCAAAAGCTTTAACTTTATCCAGCACGTCATTGATTGCACTAATAAAAATAACAGGAATGTCTTTGGTAATTTCAGAAGTTTTGAGTTGCTGACAAACTTGATAGCCGTCCATTTCCGGCATCATAATATCCAGCAGCACTAGATCCGGGGGTATTTTTTGAGCAGCAGACAATGCTAGCTTGCCATTGGGTACGGGGCGAACTTGATAGCCTTTTTCGCTCAATATTCCGGTCAGCAGCCGCAGGTTTTCGGGCGTATCGTCCACTACTAAAATATTAGCTCTATTGGTTATAGGTAAAGTTGAAGTCATCGGGTATTTACTGTTTCTCGCTGAGTTCGATTATGTTCAAAATTCTGTCATATTCAAAATTATTAATGCAATCTTGAAGTTTGGCCGCAAGAGAGGGATTGAGAGTGCCGATTTGTGCGATCGAAGTTGCGATCGCCTCCATGTCCACACTCAAAATACTTTGCTTGAATTCAGCCATCCAGTCTGGAGAAAGAGACGCGAAAGCCTCCGGTGTCAGCACCTCCTGACTTGACTCCTCTACACCTGCGGCACTTACTGCGGTTGGATCTTCATAAATATAGCGTACTCCTAAATGTTTTCCCATTGCCACAAAGATATCCTCCTCTCGGAACGGTTTCCGCATAAAATCATCGCAACCCGCCGAAAGAATCACCGCCCGTTCTTCCTCCAAAACGCTAGCAGTCAGGGCCACAATCGCCGTTGCTTGCCCGCTAGTTGTAGTTTTAATCTGTTTCGTTGCCTCATAGCCGTCCATGACAGGCATTCTCATGTCCATCCAAATCAGATGCGGTTCCCACTCCATAAAAATATCAACCGCTTCTTTACCGTTATTCGCTTCTCTCAACTCAAATCCGAGTGGACTAAGAAGTTTTACTAACAGTTGGCGATTCAAAGGTTTGTCGTCCACAATTAGCAAGCGATAACTCGGCTGATTCGGTTCGAGGGCAACAACTCGACGTTGAGTTTTTTTGCTTTCAATATCACTAGCTTCAACCAGATGAACTTGGATGTCAAACTGAAATACTGCACCCTTTCCGATCTCGCTGCTAACAGTAATTTCACCTCCCATTAATTGCACGAACTGGCGACTAATAGCTAAACCTAAGCCCGTTCCTTCCTGAGAATCTTTACCTGTTTTCGTCTGCACGAATGCTTCAAACAACTGATGGATTTCCTCAGCAGCAATGCCTGCACCAGTATCTTGAACTTCAAAATGCAGCCAGTAGCGGCCGGGCAATTGGTCTGTGCTGTTTTTATGTATATTCCGCTTTCCTCCTTTGACTTGCACCGACACTCCCCCTTCTGAAGTAAATTTAATTGCATTATTGAGCAAATTTATTAAGACTTGCCGCAATTTAACTTCATCTGTACAAATGTAATGGGGAACCTCGGCGTCTCTGTCGAAGATTAATTGCAAACCTTTTTGCTCAGCTTTGAGAGCAAACATATCTTCTAAATCGTCGATTAGTTGGTACAAGTCGAAGCTTTTTTCATTAATCGTCGTGCGTCCGGCTTCGATTTTTGATAAGTCTAAAACTTGGTTAATTAAAGCCAGTAAATGTTCGCCACTCTGCAGGATAATTCCGGCATCTTCTTGATTTTCCTGAGACAAAGTTTTACTGCGTATCATGACTTGAGCAAAGCCGATGACCGCGTTCAGGGGCGATCGCAATTCGTGGCTCATATTGGCGAGAAAGGTACTCTTAGCTTTGTTTGCTGCTTCGGCCGCTTCTTTCGCCTGCTGCATTTTGATTTCCGCTTGTTTGTTATCAGTAATGTCTTTAATAAAACCTTCGTAGTAAAGTAAATTTCCTGCTTCATCGCAGACAGCGCGACAATTTTCCGAAATCCAGATTATGCTGCCATCTTTGCGGTAAATTTCCGATTCAAAGTTTGATAGTATCCCGGACTCGTTCATCAGCGCTGCAAATTCGTCGCGGCGGTTGGGTTTCACGTAAAGCTGGTTATTGAAATTCGGCTGGGCTGCTATTAAATCTGCCGGCGAGTCGTAACCGTAGATGTTAGCTAAAGCGGGGTTAGCGCTGATGTATTTCCCGTCAATAGCAGTTTGAAAAATTCCATTCAAAGCATTTTCATAAATGTTGCGGTACTTTTCTTCTGCTTCCCGGAGGGCAGTTTCTGCTTTTTGGCGATCGGTAATATCGCTAGAAATCGACAAAAAACAAGCTTCTCCCTCAATATCGATGGTTTCTATAGACAGCAGTGCCGTTCTTTCTGTACCATTTTTATTGCGAAACCTCAGCTCATAATTGTGAAGAGCCGTCTTATTTTTTAACATTTGAATCATACGATCGCGCTCTCCCAAACTCGCCCAAAAATTGAGTTCTACCGCTGTTTTTCCAATAATTTCTTCGTGACTGTACCCCATCATCCGACAAAAGCTCTCATTGGCTTCTATGTGGCGACCATCGCTGATTCTAGTCAGGGTAATCGCATTAGGACTTAAACGAAAAGCTTTAGAAAACTTTTCTTTTGCCTTGGCAAAATCGGCGGTACGTTCTGCAACTTGCACTGCTAAATTGTCGTTGTATTCCTTTAATACTTTCTCCGCTAGTTTGCGTTCTGTAATATCTTGAAAAGCGCACATCCCGTAGATAATATGTCCTTGAGCGTCATAAATAGGGGTTCCCCAAACTTGCAGGGGAACAGTTTTGTCACTCGATGAGATTTCCATGTCATCAACAGTTACACTTTTACCCTGCAAAGCATTTAAAATTGGGTCGCGTTCCGCCGGGTAAATTTCCTGAGTGCCAGCTAAATAAACTCGGTAGGATTGACGTAAACTTTCGGCATCTGCTGCCACAATTCCTTGAGATAAAAGTTGCTCTCCGGTAGGATTAATGTAGTGAGGTTGACCGTTGGGTTCTGCAATAAAAATCCCGAGCGGTACTGCATTTAAAAATTGTTTTACTCGGTTTTCGCTTTCCGACAGAGAAGTAAATGAATGCTGCAATTGCTCGGCCATGCTGTTAAAAGCAATGGCAAGTTCTCCGAGTTCATCTTCGCGATTCAGAGTGAGCTTTGTATCCCATTCATTCCGCGCCAAAGCTTTCGCCGCCGCATTCAATTTTAAAATCGGCTGAACTACCCATTTAGCAGTAAGAATTCCCAGGATTGTCGCCCCGATCAAAGCTGCAACCGACAGCCAAAAAGTCGTGCGCGTATTGGCGTTAATTTGCTCCATAAAGTCGGACTCGGGCACAACTACCACAATCAGCCAATCCAACCCCCGCTCGTCTTTAAAAGGAGCTACCTGAATAAAATTTCGCTTGCCGTCAACATCGAAAGTAAGCTGTTGAGAATTATTGATTTTAGCTAAGCTATCGTAGGATTTATCTAAATATTGTGCAGTTTGGCGAATTACCGGATTCTCGCTTTCTGAAGCTTTAATGCGCCTTGTTTCTTTACCTTCCACCACGAATTCTTGACCGGGCGTTGAAGTGGCAATTAACATCCCCGATCGCTCCATCACAAAAGTTTGTCCCGATTTGCCAATTTTGAGGCTAACCAGAAATTCTTTGATTCGGGAAAACAGCAAATCGCTGCCAGCTACTCCTAACAGCTTGCCAGCGTCATCGTAGATAGGCAAAGCAGCAGTAATTGCCAGTTCCCTCGTCAAAAAATCTGTATAAATTGGAGTCCAGATAGGTTTTTTTGCCGCTGCGGCAGCTATGTACCAAGGGCGAGTTCGCGGGTCGTAAATATTGGCTGAAATTTGCACTAATTGAACGCGGTTTCCCTGAGAGTCCGCAGTATATCGAGCTAATTTATTGCCAGTAGAGCTGTCGGCAGCCGATATCAAAATCCCATTTTTTGTGCGGATGGCTCCCGAATGTTCTCCATTTTCTTTGCCTGTGTAAATGATGCTAATAGAATCAAAATATTGAATTTGTTCGAGGAAATGATGTTCTAGTTTTGGCGGGTCTTCTAGGTTCAACTGTCCCAATTTTATCGATTGAAGATTCAGGTGATTTACAATGTGGGGAATGGACATATAATGTTCCATGCGGTCTTTGATGCGATCGCTAATTTCTCCCCGCAACTGAGCGGCAACATCGTTGACTGCCCGCTGACCGTTTTGGAACGACAGCCAACCTACAACTCCTGCCGTACCGACAATTTGCACTAAAAAAGGAACCACGAGCACCGTTTGTAATGGAGCTTTGCCGATAAATTTTGTAGCCAAACGATTGAGGGGTTTAGGAAACATATTTATCCTAAGAGGAATTGGGCATTGGGCATTGGGAATTGGGCTTTGGTAATGGGTGGGAGTTTTGAGTGTAAATTATGTTCCCTTTGCCCTTCCTTTTCTCCTTATGCTGTAGTTTACTGACGACAGTACCGTCGATCAATTTAACTCAATATAGCGTATTTATACTCAGAGCTTTTTCGTAACTACTGATACAGATAAGTGGGTGCGATCGACCTAAGTCGAAATCATCTGATCTATTGCACCATTCTCAATAAGTCTTGAACGGGCGGACTCTCCTGCCCAACCCCTACTCCCCACAAGAAAATGCACTTTTTGTGAAACAGGCCGTCCAGCCTGTTAAGCGAGAATAACCTGTCGCGCATTTAATTTGTATATTCTGGGCGGGCGGGACGCCCACCCCACCAAACTTGGATTTTTTTTGACAGACAATTTAAAGGCAGAACAGCTTAGTGCAACATCTCAGTTTGAACCAAGAGTAGCTACACAAGAACTCCGCCCAAAAACCTGCATTTACCTGCGATTCAACTCCTTCCTTTCGCCGTAACGTAACAGCATATCCAAACTCTCCAAACGATTTTGCCAAGTTTGCACCTGATAGCTATTGTCGGCAGAATGCAAGCGCATCGAAGATTGGAATTGAGATTGAAAACTCCTTAACAATCTTTTAGCAGTTGCTAAACTTTTCGTAGAAGGATTTGCGGCCAACTTGCTCAAAGCTTGCGCCAATTCATCTGCTCGACTTTGCAAAACTTTCAGTTCAGATTCCGACATCCGCAACTGATTGTTAGCCAACAAAAAACTCCATTCCTGCTTGAGAGCAGTATAGCGCGAAGCCGCCGCTGCAAACGGCTGTCGGTAAGGAATTGGCTCGGCTGCAGAAGTGGAACGCACTGGCGGGCCTTGAGTGCGGTTAAAAAAGCCCTGCATCCCGCTGCTGATACTTTCCACCGCAAAAATAGCATAGCCCCCAGTCGGCAAATCGCGCAAAGCTTGAATTTGGTCGATCGCCACAACTTCCGGCAAACTCAACAACTTAACCGACGGAGAAATCAAAGCCGAACCAAGCATTTGTTCCTTTACCAACGGTTCGGTGATGCGCTGAAGTCGGTTCGTATCCAAAGCATAAGTCATCGGCACAATCAAATCTACAATACCTTGACGAGCCCAAACTTCCCAATTTTGCTGAATTTTGTAAATCCGCTGACTTTCCGGGTGCGGAAACACTGCCACCGACAGAATAGTGCGCGGATAATTCTGCCGTAAAAGCTGAGAAACTTCAGCTACAAAACTATTAATTTGATTAGTTTTAAACTCAACCCACTGCCGCCACAAACTGCCGTCCCTGGGGGAAATATTCACCGGATCTGCACCAGTCAACTGCTTAAACTGCTGCCTTCCCGCAATACCGTAACCGTAAGTAAAATTCGCATTATCATCTTGAAAAGGATAGCGAATATAGTCTAATTGCACTCCATCTACTTTGTAGTTATTAGTAATTTCGCTGACAATTCGCAGCAAATAATTACGCGCTTCCGGGTTCGCCGGATCGATATAAAATTTACCATCGTTAGGATTTTGCGTGCGTCCTTTATTGTCAATATTTGCCCAATCTGGATGGGCGGAAAGCACCGGACCTGGATAAGAACTAGGCTTGCCAATTAAAGTATTGTGACGCTTATTTCCTGTGGCAAAAACCCAAACCCAAGCGTGCAGTTCCATGCCTCGCTCGTGAGCTAATTTAACCGCAGATGCCAGCGGGTTCCAGCCAACAGTCAGGGGATTTTGTTGCGGTGCAACTTGACTGGGATAAATCGTATATCCGGCATTCAAAGTTTCAAAGAAAACGGTATTGATACCGGCGGCTGCGAGTCGATCGAACACTGCGGCCAAACCCTGCTCAGATCGTGCTGCGACGATCGTCCCGCGATCGAGCCAAACCGCCCGAATTTCCGCCCCAACCCGCTGTCCTTCCTTCGGGTAATTTTCCCACAGCAACTGCCGCGCTTCCACCCACTGCTTTCTAGCCTCCGCGTAGTTTTGCTCTTGCAGGAGTTGGTCAAAAGTTTGCAAAACCTGCCGCGCTTGGGCGATCGCCCGTACCCTGATCGCTTGCAGAACAGGGGGGCGACTGGCTGCCGGGCGGCCTCCGCCCTGTTCTGCAGCCACCAGTTGAGGGGAGGTAGCAGCATTGAGATTAACAGGCGTATTAGCTGAATTAGCTGCTGTCAGGGCGCTTTCAAACCTGCCGAGGAGGTTGGTGAGTTCTTGGCGCATCAAATACGCTTCAATGCTGACGATCGGCTTATTGGAATTTGCCTGCACGTCCAAACCGGGCGACGCTGACTGATCCGAAGGGTCTGTAAAAGTTGCAGGTACTGGGTCGGGAAGCGCACCCGAGGGAGAAAGTCGGCTCAGCGGGTTACTAAGCGGCGAATTAGGGCTGTTTCTAGTGACTCTGGAGGGGGGACTTGGTAGTGGGGTCGCGGCAGCAGTGGGCGGCGCTACAGGCCCAGAAGCGATCTTTCCTCCCCAGCGGGCGATCGAAGCTTGCAGCCAAGCCTTATCTACATTTCCCGAACCGTCGCTACCCCAGCGCCAGCCCAGATAGGTAGCGCGATCCGTGGCGATGGCTGCGGAGGAACCGGAACTATCTTTCCAAGTAGCAATAGTTTGACTGTTCGCATCAGCCGGAATCAAGACACCGCCTTGGACTGAGGCATTTTTTTGTTCTGGTGGCATCCAACTGCTGGAAGTAGTGCAAGCCAGATCCCGGCAGCGGCTGCGTGGTTGTGGCGTCGCCGGTTGGGTTAACGGAAAAGCCCAATAGGCCCCAAGGAGCGATCGCAAAGATTGGCGCACCAAGGCAGGGGAACTGCGGCCGACAGGGCCCGAAGCAATCAAGCGGCCGCCCTGGGAGGCCCAAGCTTCTAAAACTTTAATTTGCGCCGGACTCAAAGTTTCAAGGTTGGGCAAAAAAAGCACGTTAACACCTGCTAAATCCGCCGTAGTTTTGATTTCTTCCAGATTGATTGGTTTGTAAGCAATGCCACTTTCCCAGAGGCGCGTGGTAATCTTTACCCAGTCAGGAGAATTCTCCGAACTGCGAACAACGCCCAGAACTACTTCTGCGAAACTCGGAGATGGAAATAGGATGAAGAGATTGAGTAATGTACTCGCTAGAGTTCCAATTAAGACTCTTTGCAAGAAAGTGAAAAAGCGATTTTTTTTAGCCTGGGAGCAGGCATCAGGCATTTGATGAGGCTTTTTGATTTGTTGCATCATAAATAGGAGAATTACCCAGCGCACCGCTAGACAAAAATTTAATAACAATTAAGAGCGATCAATCCGCACCATACAATTTTCTATCCTGCCCTGCAACCTGAATCAGGAAAAAGTGCGCTCGCTCGATTTTAGATTTTGGATTTTAGATTTTAGATTAAAATCTGCGTCCATTTGGGTTGAACAACCAAAAATAAACTTTAGATGCGGGAAAGCTTAACTTTATGCAACTGTCAACAGCCAACAGCCAACTGTCAACTGTCAACAGCCAACAGCCAACTGTCAACTGTCAACAATTTTCTAAGTTGCAGCTTCATTCACCGGGAATCGATCGATTAACTGCATCGCCCGACAAGCATTCCTCCGCAAAGAATCCGAAACATGAGGAACATGAGGAATCTGAGACAAGAAATCCAAAGTCCGGCGCAAAATCCGCACCACATCCCCTTCATCCAAACTCGTATGACTAATCAGTTCCAGCCATTCAACACCCAGAGCCCACTGCTCAACCAAAGTCACTAAATCCCGTTCCAGCCAAATCGGGATCGCAGCTTCGTGGCGGTACTGCACTTGAAACAATCGGCGGCGCAAGCCTTTTTGCAGATTGTCCAAAGGTGCCAAAACTTCTGGCGACAGCGAGTAGTGAGTCCAACTGTCCGGTCTGGAAACTTCTGTAACTAAGGCCGCGCAAGCAGCAGCGAGGTGGTGGGGGTCAAGTTCGTCAAATTCCGCAGACATCAGGGACAAACCCAGCCACAGTTCGTTATCACCACGAATGGCGGCGCAAGCTTGACCCAAGATTGTGGGTAACAACCTGTCGGAGGAGTCATCTCGGTTTCCAGTTGCCGAAACTACTCTTTCCAAGCAGCCGAAATTCAGCAAGATGTCAATTAAGTTGAGAAATTGCTCCCAGTAGCGAGCTCGCTGCTTTTCTAAGTCTTGTTCGCTTTTGCGAACTTCTTTTTTCAATTCTTCCCGGCGGCGCTGGCGTTTGAGCAAAGTACCGGGATTGCCCCATTCTAGAACCGGGTGAATTTCTAGCTTAGCTTCTACGGCTGCGATTTTCTGCTGTTGCTCGATCGCCTCTGGGCTCGGTACTGGTGCGGGCAATTCTGGGATCGATGCAGCAATTGAAGCAGTTTCTTCAGTTCCCAAGCGGCACTGGCCGAGTCTTAATGGCATTTCCGAAGGCGGGTTCAAGGTATCTGCAACGCTCAAGCGGGGTAATTCGGCGTGCAGGGTAGCGACATCGCTAATGGCGACGATATACCAGCGGTTATCTTTGCCCAAGCACACCAAATTTGGAGCTTGGCCAGAACCTGCGATTTTGGCAACCAATACGGCTGGTACAGGAGTTGTGTGCGATCTTTTGGCTGTCGGAACGTGTTTACCTTTGAGGCTCAGAACCGTTCCGAGCACTGCAAAAGCCACAGCTACGGACATCTCCTTAAATCGCGCTTCTTCAGCTTGCTGCAATAGAGTTTTCAGCAAACGTTTATCTTCTTTGAGTCTTCCCTGCAATTTTTCGTAATGGGCGAGGTGTTTTTCGAGGGTGGAGACATTTCCTCCGGCCGCCAGGGACTCTTCCAGCACCGCCAATTCTGTTTGCAGCCGATCTAATTCTGATTGCTGCGGCTGCAAGTACAAGGTAGACAGGTATTGACCAAAACTCCGCTCTACCAACTCTTGAGCTTCGTCGAGAGTGTGAGTTTGCAGCAAATTCAGCACCATGCCGTAGCTGGGAGTAAACTGACTGGCGAGGGGGTCGGCTTTGGCTGTTGCCAAATATGAGGCTTCTTTTGCGCCTTCAAAGCGTGTCTGAACTGCGACTACGTGCCCCAGCTTGTCCATGCCCCGCCGACCCGCCCGACCGGCCATTTGCAGGAATTCTGAAGCGTTTAGCAGTCGGTGTCCCTTGTCAGTGCGCTTGGACAAGGTGGAAATAACTGTGGTGCGGGCGGGCATATTAATCCCGGCTGCTAGGGTTTCGGTGGCAAATACGACTTTAATCAAACCTCTGCCAAAGAGTTCTTCTACTAAACCTTTCCAAGCGGGCAAAATGCCTGCGTGGTGGGCGGCGATGCCTTTTAAAAGTGCTTCTTTTTGACCGAATCGTTCTGCTTCTGGGTTTCGCTGTAAAAAATCGTCAATGATGCGTTTGAGTTCGGCTGTTTCGGCTTCGTTAACTAGGGAGAAATTGCCGACTTCTGCGACTGCTTGGTCGCACCCGCGACGGCTGAAGATGAAGTAAATTGCTGGTAGCATATCTCGATCGTCCAACCGGGCCAAAACATCGGTCAAACTCGGAGTGGGGATGCTGCCTCTTTCTACTTTTTGCTGCTTCTTTTTGGGGACTAACCGGACATTCGCTCTTTTGCCGGTCTCGTCTAGCAGGGGAAATATCCCTTTTTGATTGGCGAAGTGGAATTGCAGCGGCACTGGCCGAAAGTCTGAGTAGACGAGCTCTGTGGGCCCGTGGACTTTGTTAATCCAGTCTGTGAGTTGCTCGCTATTGGCAACGGTTGCTGAGAGGGCGAGAAGTTGAATTTCGCTCGAACAGTAGATGATGGATTCTTCCCAGACGGTACCACGCTGGCGATCGTTCATGTAGTGACACTCGTCGAGCACCACGGTTTCGACTCCGGTGAGGGAAGTACCGACTTCTCCGATCGGCGTACCGTAGAGCATATTCCGAAATATTTCGGTAGTCATCACCAAAATCGGCGCATCTCGATTGAAGGAGATATCGCCCGTCAGCAAACCTACGTTGTCGTCTCCAAATTGACTGCGGAAGTCGCGCAGCTTTTGGTTAGAGAGTGCTTTGAGGGGAGTGGTATAGAAGACGCGCCGCCCCCGGGAGAGTGCTTGATGGATGGCGTATTCGCCGATTAATGTTTTTCCGGAGCCTGTGGGAGCGCACACGACAACGGATTTACCTGCATCGAGGGCGGCGATCGCCTCTCTCTGAAAGTTATCTAGCTCGAAGGGAAATATGGTCTTCAGATCCAGCTCTGGGCGGTTCTGGGCAGTGTCTGGCACAAGGATTATTATAAGGTTGCAGGATAAGTATGCTTAAATCTTGCTGAAAGCAAGTCAGCAGAGGACTGTATTGATTTTAGACCAACGCCCGCAAATCGGCTATGAAGGAATAAGTCTGTTGGCAGTTGTCATTAGTCATTAGTCATTAGTCATTAGTAACAATTACCAATTACCAGTTACCAATGCCCCATGCCCCATGCCCCATGCCCCATTCCCCATTCCCCAAGTTTCGTTGTCTATGATTCCTATTATTTCGACTATTCCTGTGGTGCAGCTTGCTTCGGGCGATCGGCTTTCACTGCAAGTCTATCAGTTCCAAGGTGCGATTCCCGGCAAAAAAGCTTATCTCCAATCTAACCTCCACGGCGCTGAGATTAGCGGTAATGCTGTGATTTACCAATTAATTGAGTTTTTAATGTCTTTGGACAGCAGCCAGTTAAGCGGGGAAATTTGGCTAGTTCCTGTTTGCAATCCTGTGGGTGTCAGTCAGCGATCACACCATTTTTCCCCTGGTCGCTACAATCTTTATGATGGGGTAAATTGGAACCGGATTTTCTGGGATTTTGAAAAACAAGGGGAAGATATTCTGGGTTTTGCTAATTCTCACATTCATCTCGATGCCGATACTGTCAAAGTTCATTACAGAAAAGCGATTGCTTTGAGTTTTGCCAAAGAGTTGGCAAAACTCAACGCTCCTAGTTGCCGTCCCTACAGCGAACTTTACCGATATCAGCTACAATCTTTGTGTTTGGATGCTGACTATGTGCTGGACTTGCACAGTTCTACGAATCAAAGTTTAGATTACCTTTACTGTTTTAATTCCCGCGAGGAGAGTGCAAAAGCTTTTTTGCTCGATCGGGCAATCTTGATGAACGAGTACGACGGCGATGCTTTTGACGAGGCGTTTCTCAAGCCTTGGCTGGCTTTGGAGAAGATTTTGGCAGAGTTGGGAAGTGCCATTGAATTTGATGTGGAAGCTTGGACTTTAGAATTAGGTTCGGGGATGGAAATGAATCCCGAGTCGGTGGCGAATGGCTTGCGGGGCATCAAAAATTACTTAGCAAGTAAAAGCTTATTGAAAATAGATGGATTTCCTCTCCCGGAAACAGCGAATCATCAAGTTATTTTCACCCCCAAGAATTCTGTGTTCAAATACTATGCGCCAGCGGGCGGGATGATTCAAAGTCGAGTGCAATTGGGGAGTTATGTCACAAAGGGCGATCGGCTATATCAAATTCTCAGCTTTAATAAGAATGGGGAATTTCCGAGTTTGGTTGATGTTTGTGCTGAGTCGGATGTTTTCATTTTTGATGTTTCGATCAATCACTCAGTAAATCAAGGAGAGTATGTGTTGTCTGTGATGGCAGATTGAGAATACCAAGAAACCCGGTTTCTTGGTTCTTCCTTACTTACTATGCTAAATCAATAGCTACCTCAGTAAAATAAATTTAATAAATATGTCAAAATGTAAATCAACTCCTTGTCAGGCTTGACATTAAGGCTGGTTTAATTGTCTATTATAAATAGTTCCAATTTTTTTGACATCGAATTACAGTCATGACCACCAAAAAGGGTACTAAAGTTCTAACAGAGCTCCTGAACATACAAGGAATTAAAGTAACTCAAATGAGCCAACTACCGGGAATTAGAATGAATAATATTACAGGTGGAGTCAACCGAGCGAGAAAGTCATTGTCATCATTGCGGGACAAAAAGTAATAGATTACATCAAAATCATCGAGATGTAGTAAAAGATTTATCCTGGGGAGAGCAGCCAGTATTTTTAGAAATAAACAGGCGACAGTTTAAATGTAAAAAATGTGGCAAACCATTTAGCGAAAAATTAGACTTTGTGAACAACCGAATAACTTAGACAAAACGACTAGCAAATAGCATGATAAAATTAGTTTTATAAAGTGATATTAGTAGTGTAGCAAAACAAGGAGTAGTAACCACAGAAGAAATAGAAAGAATGTTGTCAGATGCTTCACAAGAATTATCGTCAAAACCATCAAATTTAAAAAAACTAGGAAGTGATGAAATAGCTTTAATCAAAGGTCAAGGAAATTACTGTGCCGTATTAATTGATTTAGAAACATCTAAATTGATTACAATTGTCAGAGGAAGAACGCAAGCAGAAATCGAGCCAGTGCTTAAATCCTGGGGTTCAGAGGTCAAGCGAAAAAATAGAAGAAGTAAGTATAGATTTGTGGAAAAGCTACAAAACCCTAGTAAAAAAACTGATGCCAAATTCTCAAGTAGTAGCGGACAGATTTCATTTAATGGTACAAGTCAACAAGGAGTTAGACACACAAAGAAAGCGCGAAAGAAGGGAAGTAGTAGATGCAAGTAAAAACAACAAATTGCTCCAAAAAATAGCTGACTATTAAGAAATATTGTCCGGACTAAATGACAGTAAATATTCCTTACTCAAGAATGAAACGAGTTTAAAAGAGAAGCAAAAGCTCAAATTAATATCAGTTAAAAAAGTGTGTCCTCCTCTCGCAAAAATACCTACATTAAAAGAAAAGTTCCGAGAAATATTTGAAAATAAAAAAGTAATTGGTTCAGGGGATTGTTGAGAATTGGGAGCTGGCAGAAAAGAGCTCAACAATATTTTCCTGAAAGTGTGAAGACTATTACCAATTGGCACAAAGGAAATAATTGCTTACTTTGATTGTAAAACAACAAGTGGTGTTGTTGAGGGTATCAATAACAAGCTCAAGTTAATAAAACGTTCGGCATATGGCTTTAGGAATTTTGAGAATTACAAAAATAGATGTTTGCTTACGCAGCATTTTAATTGTTAGTTTGGCATAGTAAGTAAGGAAGAACCAGTTTTGTTAAGAAAGATGTGAGTAAGGCATAGCTTCTTAAGGGGGATTTAGGGGGATCGAGATAGGTGCAACTTCACATTAAATCGCTATTAGCGAGAAACTGAAATCTAACAGCGGACTGTGGCGATCAGTTTTGTGGCGAAACTTGACCGCCATTTACTAAGATCCTGTTCGGTAAATTAACCGTAATTTTGGTAGGCGCGGGTTCACCCATATATATAATATCAGCGCGAGAGCCGTCAACCCGCCCCGACCGGGATATTAAAATTTTTAGCGATCGACCTCTAGACAACATTGTACCGACTTGCGGTAAAATTGTGGTGGTCAAATTTAAAAGTATTTGGAAATGCCCAGCACAATCTCCGATATTAAAGTAAAAACGATCGCAGGCGAAGACAAGCAGCTAGGAGAGTACGCTGGTAAGGTACTCTTGATAGTTAATGTAGCTTCCAAATGTGGCTATACACATCAATATAAAGGACTCGAAGAATTGAGCCAGAAGTACAGCGCGGCTGGACTCCGTGTTTTAGGATTTCCGTGCAACGACTTCGGAGCTCAAGAACCCGGAAGTAATCCAGAAATCGTCAATTTCTGTACTACCAAATACGGCGTCACCTTTGAATTATTTGACAAAGTACGCGCTAAAGGTACTCAGCAGCACCCGCTGTACGCTAAGCTTACGAATGCAGTCGATCCCAAGGGTGAGGTTTCCTGGAATTTTGAGAAATTCTTAGTTAGCAAACAGGGTGAAGTGGTTGCCAGATTCCGCAGCAGTGTTGGCCCCGATTCGCCCGAACTGATCGCTGCTATCGATCGAGAATTGGCAAAATAAGAAGTTCGGCAACTAACCTGTGTACAGGATTTAACTGATTTAACGGATGGATGTTTAGGGAAGAGGGAAGAAATTAATAGGCTTTTTTTCTAATAAGTTAAGAGCTAATTTTTTTCTTGTGTTCTTCCCCATTGTGTGCAAGCACTCAACCATGAACAAATACTGATGATTGTATTTAATTGGAGAACAGTTTAATTTAATGGAAAATACATCGGGATTAGATTTAGTGGTAGGTTTACTTGCTTTCGCAATTCTGGCAGGTGGCCTGGCCATGCTTTTTGTAGGCATGGCATCGTTTCCTAAAGAAAAATAATACTAATGGATTATGATGTGCGATCGCACGACTCGAATAAAAGTTTTGGTAGTGAGGACTGAAGTCTTCCTGGAAATCCAGGGAGTCCAGTCCTCACTACCAACTTAAAATGCTTATTTTACAGGGCACCATCTGAATAAATCCAACTACATTCAATTTGAACATTCGCAATTGACAATCATGCAAACTACGGAAAACAACGTCAAAATTGTCCTCGCGCCGGGGAACTTGCGGCGCGTTCACCATATCGCTTTAAACGTGCGCGACATGAAAGCTTCCCGCCACTTCTACGGTACAATTCTGGGTTTGCACGAACTAATAGGTGCAGAAATTCCCGCAACTTTAACAGAAATGGTAGCCGCTGGTAAAGTCGCTAGTTTCGTCACCCCTGACGGCACTGTTATTGACTTATTTTGGCAGCCCGAATTAGAACCGCCAAACCCAGACCCGGAGAAAGCTTTTACCCGCGCCAACCACTTAGCCTTCGATATCGAGCCGGATTTGTTCGATCGCGCTCTGGAAGTGCTAAAGTCAAATCAAATTGCGATCGATAGCGGCCCCGTCACTCGCGCTACAGGACGCGGCGTTTACTTTTACGATCCTGATGGATTTATCATCGAAATCCGTTGTGATGCAGTTTAAACAGTCGCTCTGGCGTTCTCGGTAGTCCGTGTGCACCCTACTAAATTTACTCTTTTGATCGCGGCGCTCCCTAAACATCCTACGTTTAAAGTTGTTTTATTTTCGGTCTTTGCTAATAGGTTGCTTCGGCCAAGTAAACCGAAAAGTTGCTCCCTCACCTTCAGCAGATTCTAGGGAAATACAGCCTCCTTGACCTTCGACAATTTTCTTCACCAGCGACAAACCAATCCCAGTATTTTCTACTTTATCGCGAGCTTCCAAGGTCTGAAAAATTACAAAAACTTTATCGTGATATTGAGGAGCAATGCCCGGCCCGTCATCCCCCACAGAAAACTCGTAAAAATCATCTAACTCTTTAACCGATATTTTTACGTGACCCGATTCACCTCGATTGTGCTTGATGGCGTTGCTAATTAAATTAGAAAAAACCTGCTGTAACGGCAATTTTTCCGTCACAAAAGTTGGCATTCCCGGTTCAACTTTCACTTCAAATCCAGAGGGCGGCGCCAACGAATCAATAATTTCTGCTAATAACTTCTCAACTTTTACCATTTCTGAAGGCACTTGAATGCGTCCGACGCGGGAATATTGCAGCAGTCCCTCAATCAAACCTTCCATTCGGTGAACTCTGCCGCGCAGCAGGTTCATTTGGTGGATAGTATCCTCTGTCATCGACTCGCTGAGGTCTTCTTCTATCCAACTGCTGAGATTTGCGATCGCCCTGAGTGGCGCTTTCAAATCGTGAGAAACCACATAAGCAAACTGGTCTAATTCTTGATTCCGCTTTCTCAAAACATTCGTAGTTTGAGCCAGTGAGTTCGTTATCCAACTCAATTCTTGAGCGTGCAACTGCAGCGATTCCTCAGCTTTTTTGCGTTCCCTAATATCTTCTACCACACCCATCAGAAAGTGACTGCCATCTTGTTCTCGCAGCAGGGAAACCGTTAAGTTTGCCCACACCAACTCTCCATCTTTGCGGACGTAGCGCTTTTCCATACCATAATTTTCAACTTCTCCTGCTAATAATTGGCGCAAAATTTCCAGTTCGCCTGCCAAATCCTCCGGCCAAGTAATGTCCTGAAATCTTTTTTCCATCAATTCTTGGCGGGTGTAGCCCAAAATCTCGCAAAGTTTTTGATTGACTAACAGAAATTTGCCTTCTAGAGTCTTTTGAGCCATGCCGACTGCCGCCTGCTCAAAAGTAGCGCGAAACCGCTGCGCGCTTTGGGCTAAAGCAATTTCTGAGCGCTTGCGATCGCTAATATCGTTGCTGATTTCCAAAATAGCCAACGGTTGATCTTGATCGTCGTACTGCAAAGTCCACCGGCTTGCCACCATTATTTTTGTACCGTCTTTCTTGGTACGCAGCAGTTCCCCTTGCCAAGAACCCTTCTCGAAAAATACTTTTTGAATTACCTCAAAAGGTTGGGTCCATTCTGTTTGCAAAAGCTCGTGAATATTTTTTCCTATTGCTTGCGACTTCCCCCACCCGTAGAGCCACTTCGCCCCCAAATTCCAATAAGAAATTGCCCCATTCAAGTCTAGTACCGCGATCGTATCGTTAGCCAAATCCAGCATTTGCGCTTGCTTGCGTAGAGTTTCTTCAGCTTGTTTTCGTCCTCTGGCATCGCGGCAAATCGCAATAAACAAGTGTTGATTTGCCAGACGCATTTCGCTGACCGACAACTCCATCGGAAACTTGCTTCCGTCGCTGTGAAGTCCAACTGTTTCTTGCTGGTAAGTCTTCAGCTTGGCATCGGGATTTAACATAAAATATTCGATCGAGTAATCCCCCGCTGTGTTGTGCGGCTGCGGTTGAGCTATCAGCCGCCGCAGGTTCGAGCCAATTATTCGAGCGGTCTCGCCAAAAATCTTTTCTGCTGCCCTATTAAAAGACTCAATTTTTCCCCATTCGTCCAAAGTAATAATCCCGTCAGCCGCATTATCTACTACAGCTTGAATGCGAGTTTTACTTTCTTGCAAGCCAGCTTCCCGCTTCCTCAATTCCTTCTCTAAACTATCAAATAAATACCAGGAAGCCCCTGCACCCAAACAGCCGAAAAGCAAACCAGCAACTTGCACGAAATTAGTTAAATCTATCAACTCTCGTCTTTGCTTATCTAAAGCTTTCTGCTGGGCTTCGCCTGCATCAGCAAAGGCATCAATGTTTGCGCGCAGCTTATCCATCTTCAATTTGCCTTGAGCAAACACCTGAATTATTTCCGACGACGGCACGCTTGTTGCCGAACTGTCGAGCTTATTCAAAGTGTTTTGCAAGAAATTTATTTGCTGTGCGGTACTTTTTTTTATTTCTTCAAGTCGGTGATCTTGCAGTTTATTTCCTCGAACCATAACTTTGAGTTTAGCCAGCAGCGGAGGCAAACTCTTCTTTGCTTCTAAGTATGGTGCTAGAAATGCCCGGCGCTTCGTCAAGGCGTAACCCCGAATGCCAGTTTCCGCATCCACCACCATTGTTAACAAGTGGTTAGTTTCCTGAAGTATTTCCCTATTAGTATCTGCCCGCTTTCTGAGTTCTAGGGTACTATCCCGGAGCCCTGCAATTGCTATCAGCGAAGCAAACAGACAAATCACGGGGATAGCAATGATGACTGTTCCCCGCTGGCGAATTGGTCGGTCCGTCCATACAAATTGGAGGCAGCGATCGAGCAAATACTTCACGGATATTGAAGGAGAAAGTTTGCTGCCAGTATATCGCTTTTTGGCAATTTATGGTAGGGATAAGTTCGTTTTTTTTTGTTTGGCGATCGCCGGGGACTAACCGTGGAAACTAGATTAGACCCCTGTTATAGCTACCTGCTGAGACTAACAGCAGATTTTTTTGAACGGTTTTTAAACGGAGACAAGGAGAAGGAAAGACCTTTTTTCGGCAGTGAGACAGCAGGAGAAGCAGAAACGAGCCTTTCTGCTTTACCTTCGTTTTCGCCTTCGGCTTTTGCTTTCAAACTAGAGTCTGTTTCGCAAGCGTTCTGAACACTTGTAACTACAGTAGTCCACCTGCCTGTAGCGGGATCGCGATAACAAGTGAAAGGATTTATTTTTAGCGGTTGACTGCAAGGTTTAATCATGTAGATGCACTCCTTTGATTCTGAGAACTTGCGCGCTGCTGAAAGCAGCATTGCTATCTCGCCAGTAGAAGCAAGAGTATGAAGGCAAAAAGCAGAATTGTGTTTCTGCGTCCAGAGATTTTTGATAATTCCTGATTTCCTGTTAACTTTGCCTTCTACTGGTTCCCGACCATAGCATTACTTTTACCAAATTGCCTTGCTGTAAGCAACCCCCCACCCCGTTAATCAGGTTGAGGTGCGACTTGTGAATGCAGCGAGGAGCCAGATCCTGCCTGCGGGAAAATTTTGGGATAATACAGGTATTCTAGGCGGGAAAAAAATTCTACTGTGTGATCGGCAACAGAGGTTAATCGCGATCCGTGTCACAATTAAAAAGGGAATTGTTCAGTTGACAGTTGACATTTGACAGTTGACAGTTGATAGCGACCTCTACCTGGAAGAAGAGGATTGGAGTAAGGAATAGTCTTCTTTTAATTTCTCCCGATCAGGGAGAGGCTTTAAACCAATTTTTTATGGTAAGGGGGGAATTGGTAATGGAGAATTCTTCCATCTCTTCCTTTCCTTAAATCCGTAAAATCCCGTACACAATCCGTTGCCGAACCCCCACCGTAAAATCCATCAAATCCCGTACACAATCCGTTGCCAAACTTCCTTCTAACTAATATCAACTTTTGCCTTTAATTGAACAGTAAAAGTAGAACCCACACCTAACTTACTCTCCACAGTGATATCGCCGCCCATCATCTGACAAAACAAGCGACTAATGGCTAATCCTAAACCAGTGCCGCCGTACTTGCGAGTAGTCGAAGCATCCCCTTGAATAAAAGGTTGAAATAAACCGTGCTGCTGTTCTGCCGACATCCCAATCCCCGTATCGGATACCTGCAAATAAACCGAATCGCTGCCACCTGCTGATTCGCGAGTCCCGCTCAACAGAACGGTTCCATTTTCGGTAAACTTCAGGGCATTCGAGAGCAAATTGAACAGAATTTGCCGGACTTTAGTCAAATCGGCATACATCACTCCCAAATTTTCAGAGCAAGAAACTTGCAATTGATTGTGATTTTTTTCGACCAAAGGGTGCAAAGTTGCAACGACTTCTTCTATTAAATTGCCTAGGTCAAAATTTTCTAAGTAAAGTTCCATCCGACCCGCTTCTATCTTAGAAAGGTCGAGAATATCGTTAATTAAAGTCAGCAAGTGTTTGCCGGCGTTAAAAATTTTTTGGATATCGGGAAGGATATCTTCGAGTCCCGATTCGAGTGCTTCTTCTTGTAGCATTTCGCTGTAACCGATAATCGCGTTGAGCGGCGTCCGCAGCTCGTGGCTCATATTGGCTAAAAAAGTGCTTTTAGCTCTAGAAGCTGCTTCAGCTTTGTGTAAGGCTTCTTGCAAAGCTATTTCGGCTCTTTTGCGCTCGGCAATTTCGATGCGGAGCAGTTTATTGGCGGCGGTGAGTTGAGCGCTGCGCTGATCGACGGTCATTTCTAGCTGCGCTTTGGCTTTGGAGAGTGCTTCCTGAGCCCGCTGGCGCTCAAATCCTTCGATCGCCAGCGCTACCAAATTTGCCAAAGAATCGGCGAATGTGCGCTCTTCCAGAGCCCACTGGCGGGGCGCGCCGATATGTTCGAGAGACAGGATACCGACGATCTGCCCACCGAGCCTAATTGCTACATTTAAGATGGATGAATTTGGCTGGCTGGAATTCGGCAGCACAGCGGAATGTTCCGCTACCGAAGATAAGTGGGACAAATTTGTTTTTAGAGAGTTTTGAGTCTTTGTCGTAGGTTCTAAAGCATTGTCTGATCGCAAATTTTCGCCCGGTGCGTCGCCTTCCACATCTAAATTTGATAAATTTAAATCGCTTGCCGATATGGACTCCCGGCTCAAATGATTCTCCTGAGTGCGATCGTACAAGTCGAGACAAACTAATTTGAGGTTGGGGATTGTAAATTTAGAACGATTGACCGACTCGTGTTCCTCTGGGGCGGCCGTCTCTGTATCGAGTGATTGTGTTTGGTTGTGGGCGATCGCTCTCTCGGTAAAATTTAGCTGAGGATTGATCGGGTAGCAAGTTCCAAATCTTCCAGGGTTGTAAAGCCAGACGCTGACTTTTTCCACATCCAAAGTGCGGGCGGCAGCCTCAGTAATTTCGCGAATTCCCACATTCAGCGCACCGCTGTTGAGAGTCCTCTGCCGACCTAGCTGCAACAAAGCCAAACTCTGGCGGCGGAGCCGCTTTTCGCTCTCTTGGAGGGTTTGTTCTGCTTCCTTGCGCTGGGTGAGGTCGTACAAGGCGCACAATGCCGTCGGCTCCCCGTTAAACATCAGCGACTGAACCGAGAGCATCGCCCAGAAAGCGGTGCCGTCTGATTTTTTGCAGTGGAGTTCGTAGTTTTGCAGGTATCCCTCTTTAGCAAGTGCCTCAAGTACCTTTGGGCGATCGGCGGCGTTGAAGTAAAAGTCTGGAGTGCTGCGGCCGATCAATTTTTCTAGGGGTAGGTTCAGGAGAGAAGCCAATTGAGCGTTCGCATACAGAATTAAGCCGTCACAGAGGCGAGAAACTAATACGGGCACGGGAGTTGCCGAGGCGATCGCCCGAAACTGCTCTTGGCTTGAACGCAGTGCCAACTCAGCTTTGCTGAGCAAGTGAGCTTCCATCGTATCCGAATGTTCGGTGGTAGTCTCCAGCATAATTTCTAGGTCAGCCTTTTCGCGCTTCAAGTTGTCTAGTTCTGCACTCAGTCGCTGAACGTCCAAAAGTAGCTGTTCTGTCGATGGTTCTTCCTGCATAGCAATTGAAAATTGGTAATTTCTAGTCTGTTCTGAAGTTTTTTAGGGTTTTGTGCCAGTTTAACTATGACTTATTCTCATTAACTTGAGCCACCCTGATCCTCGTTCCCGGACTTAGCATGGGGCTCATCTTTACCTTTTTCTCTACTATTCCAATTCTAAGTGCAAGGAAGGCATCAGCCTCTGCAAGTTTTTCAGGGATTTTATCTGCCAGGGGATCTGTTTAGAACCTTTGATGGCGATTTGAATATTTTTTTGCTGGCGCACTCTGATCACAAATTTTGAGACAATATTAATTCCTGAACTATTTAAAAATTCTAGCTTTCGCAAGTCTAGAGTCACCGTGTTTGGGCAGGAGTCAGCCACTTCGTTGAGCAGATCGACGATCGGCGCGTATTCTTCCACCTGGCTGAGTCGGAACGAGCCGCTACAGGTGACTGTTTGGGTATCGCGATCGTACTGGATCGTGTAATCTTTGGTCTGAATCTCCATACTTTTGTCAGTTGCCGGTTTTGAGTGGTAAAGGGGCTTTGGCTGCGTGAGCGAGGATTGAGCTTCAGGCTGGCACGATCAAAATTCAGCCGTTTGCCGAATGCCCAATGCCTTTGCGCGTGTAACTTTTATTACATATACTGCCAACTGTACCATTGCCACAAGGCAGTTATGAGTTATTTTAGGATTTACCAGTTGTGATACCAGTTGGAAAAAAGAATGCAACTGTTGACTAGCTCTCAACCCTGGTAGTCATCAGTCATTGCGAATCTAACATCTCAAATCTCAAATTGTAGGAGTTGCGGGGGTTAACGAGACCAACTTTTGCTGAAGTTCCGAGCTATCAATTCGATTTTTTTTCTAAAGTTAGTATTGACAAAATCACCAAAATGTGAGACATATTTCACATCTGACACAGAAGTGAAGGGGAGAATATTTAATGGCAATTTCAGGAATTACAGAAAAGCTTTTGGCGGCTAAAAAAGCTAAGGGAATTAGTTTTGCAGATTTGGAAAAAGTTTTGGGGCGCGACGAAGTTTGGATTGCGGCGGTTATTTACCGTCAAGCTACCGCATCAGAAGATGAAGCCGAGAAAATTGTCTCGGCTTTGGGACTAGATAGCGAGACGACTGCGGTTCTCTGTGAACCTGCGTTAAAAGGTTCTTTGGAGGCCTCTGTTCCAGTTGACCCCCTGATTTATCGTTTCTATGAAATTTTGCAAGTTTACGGGATGCCACTCAAAGCAGTGATTCACGAAAAATTTGGTGACGGGATTATGAGCGCGATCGACTTTACTTTGGATGTCGAGAAAGAAGCAGACCCAAAAGGCGATCGAGTGAAAATAATTATGTCGGGAAAATTTTTGGAATACAAAAAATGGTAAGCCCGTGTGGCTTTACTTTTAAGTGAGAATTAAAAATTAAAATTTGCTCGAATGACTAATGACTAATGACTAAAGCCTCAAAAGTGTTAACTTAGAAATAGAGATCGCGAAGCTTGACTGGCTTGGGTGTCCGATCGGGAAACCCTTCTAGGGCAAAGCTAAGGTCGCTCCCCCTGCAACTTCCTCAGTCGAAACAAGCAACCGCAACCGTAAAGTAAGAGGCAAATATGTCAAAATATGACTCCCATCTGAGATGCTCTTTTTGCGGCAAGTCGCAAGAGTACGTCCGCAAGTTAATAGCTGGGCCCGGGGTCTACATTTGCGATGAATGCGTGGAACTGTGCAATGAAATTTTAGAGGAGGAGTTCTTTGACTCCAGTAAAACAATTGGTCAACAGATTCCCCAATCAGAGGTGCGAGAGTCTCAGGGACAAGGAACGCGGCGCCCGGGTCGATCGAACAAATCGAAAATCGTTTTAGCTCAAATTCCGAAACCGACAGATATTAAGCAGCATTTAGACAACCACGTCATCGGTCAGCATTCAGCAAAAAAAGTCCTTTCTGTAGCAGTTTACAACCACTACAAGCGCTTGAGCGTTGACCAAGCTAAAGATAGCGACAAGTCTTCCCCTGACAGCGATGTAGAATTGCAAAAATCCAACATCCTGCTAGTCGGGCCCACAGGTTGTGGCAAAACTTTGTTAGCGCAAAGTTTGGCGCAAATGCTGGAAGTGCCGTTTGCGGTAGCCGATGCAACGACGCTGACAGAAGCTGGATATGTCGGCGACGATGTAGAAAATATTTTGCTGCGGCTGTTGCAAATGTCGGATTTTGATGTCGAATCGGCACAGCGTGGCATTATTTATATTGATGAAATTGACAAGATTGCTCGCAAAAGCGAAAACACTTCGATCACCAGGGATGTATCGGGAGAAGGAGTGCAGCAAGCGCTGCTAAAAATGTTGGAAGGAACGGTGGTTAATGTTCCCCCGCAAGGCGGCCGCAAACATCCTTACCAAGATTTTATTCAAGTTGACACTAGCAAAATTCTATTTATTTGTGGCGGTGCTTTTGTCGGTTTGGAAAAAATAGTTGAACAGCGTTTGGGTAAAAAATCTTTGGGCTTTATTCAGCCAACAGAAACTGACAGCAACTCGACTTTGCCGGCGAAAGACAAGCGCGCCGCTGATATTTTGCAGCAGGTACAGCCTGACGATTTAGTTAAGTTTGGTTTGATCCCTGAGTTTGTCGGGCGGATACCGGTGGTGACGGTGATTTCGCCGCTGGATGAAGCAGCTTTGATGCAGATATTGACTGAGCCCCGGAATGCGCTGGTGAAGCAGTATCAAAAGCTGTTGAAGATGGACAGCGTGGAATTGGAATTCCAGCCGGAAGCGCTACGGGCGATCGCCCAGGAGGCCTATCGTCGCAAAACTGGCGCGAGAGCTCTCCGCAGCATTTTAGAAGAGTTAATGCTGGATGTGATGTACGAGTTGCCTTCTCGCAAGGATGTGGCTAACTGTATGATTACTCCTGAAATGGTCGAGAAGCGATCGACTGCCGAATTGCTGTGGCATCCCGCATGGCGCAAACAGCACGAAACAGCTTAATTTGTAGTTTGTAGGGTGCGCGCTGCGTACCTTACATACTTAGCAGGTGTACCTTATGAGAACTTAAAAAAATGTCAACAGATATAGCTAAAAAAAGTAAAACATCCAGCTTTTCACTATCAAGTTGGCTGTTACGTACTTTGATTTATAGCGTTTTTTTAGCTGGCATAATATCGTCTTTTTACGATTTCAAACTCAACACTATTGTCAAATCAAATGTAATGTCAAACAGTGTGAAATCTTCAGAATCCAAACAATCTAATGTTGCGACAGAAGTACAAAAATATATTGCTTCGATTAATGAAAGGCAGCAAGCTTACTATGCAGAAAATAACAAATTTAGTGATTCCCTTGACAAGTTGGGAGTCAGAGCTCAAGAAAAAATAAATAACACCTATAATTACACAATCCTGTCATCAATGGGCCCAGTTCAAACCTCGTACAATAAACGCGAACCAGCACAATTTGAAAGCGCGATCGTGATTGCCCGACCTGAAAGCAGTGGCGGCCAATCATACACAGGAGCAGTATTTGCTTTCAAATTCAAAAAAGATGTTAGCAGCAATCAACTAATAACAATTTCGGCCATCTGCGAAAGCAAAGGTGATGGATTAACTCTGATTCCGCCAACTCTTGACGGCAAAACAATTCACTGCCCGCCCGGTACAACTATCTTAAGGTAATACCTTTAAACTATTTTGCACCACTCTTTGACCGTCTAAATAAAATTCAAACTGCCAATTCCCAGGCTTGTCATCATATTTAAAGTTGTACCAGCACCAAGTATTTAGTCTATCTGCCGTTGTTGTTAAATAAGATTCACCCTGGGCTGCCAATTTTCCTTGAGAGTCAAATACCTTACAAACACCTTCATATTCTCGGGAGGGCAACTTGGTAAAGCTTACAACAAAATAGACTTTCTGTTGTTGTTTCACCAACACAAAATCTTTAACATTTTGAGATTCTTCTAGCTGGGTAGTGAACATCACTTGAGTCTGAGGTTTTAACTTCTGTTTGAGTTTAACTACTTTTTGAGGTTGAAGAGATTTCATGAAAAATGGGATAAAAATACCAAGGATTACTGTCAATAATCCCACTGATATCAGTGCAATGTTTGACTTTTTAGGCTGGCGAACTATCTCTAGGGGAATCAAGGCATTTAGGGCCGCATCTGCTGAAGCATAGCGGTGTTTAAAATTGGGTTCCACCATTTTTTGCAGCCAGTCAAGAAATTCTGGAGTTAGCTGCAGTAAGCGATGTTTAAAATTAATCCGCCCCGTGTCGTCCATCAAGCTGCCAACTTCGGTAGAATTGATGCCGATTAGCAAGCAAATTAGCGTGGCGCCTAGGCTGTATAAATCGGATGCGACTGTTAGCTGGCGGTTGAACATTTGTTCGGGTGGCATAAAGCCCAAAGTTCCTTTGACAACGCTGCTGGCTGCTACTTCTCCCCCACCAATTCTAGCAAATCCGAAATCGACAAGGCTGACATTTAGGCGATCGTCCACCAAGATATTTTCCGGTTTTAAATCTCTGTGAATCACTGGCGGAACGCGGTTTTGCAAGTATTTGAGTATTTCTAAAACAGAGATAGCAATTTGCTTGGTTCGCTGCGGTGTTTGCTGGCGCGAAGTAGCGAGGGAATTAGCATCTTTGTATTCCTGTACCATGCAGAAACCCGATGCAGTTTGGAAGGAGTCTAAATAGCGGGGAATATTGGGGTTATCTAGTTCTCGCAGAATCTGAATTTCTTTTTCATAAGCTTGATATTCCGCCCAATTAGCGCCAGTCTGGGCAAATTGAAATTGTTTGACAACAACGGAACGTTTAGTATTAATTTCGGTAGCAAGATAAGTAACTCTACCGCCCGCGCGGTTGTGTCCGAGTTCGCGAGTTACTTGATAGCCATAGTTGGAAAAATCAGGAAAATCATTCATAGGTTTCGTACTAAGGACTTCACTCCTTAAAAAGAGTGCAATATCACCGAACAATTGGTTACGGCTTAATTAAATTTGGTTCTAATTTTCGATAGTTGGCAAGAATTCTTCTGGGTCGAAAAACAATCAGTTCAAGTAATGGAATAGCAGTAACTGATAGAAAGACGATAGTCACTCCTCCTAAAGCTACCATTTCCATTGGCTCAACCCATTCTAGTTGAGTGTAAAAATTTAAAAATACTGGCAATACTACTCCTAAGCTAGTACCAAATCCGGCAGTGATAAAGGCTATATTGGTAGCATCTACTTTAATATATTTTTGGGTCGTCAGCTCTGAAATTAGATTGTAAACTACCGAATTAGCAGTTAGGTAAAAAAGAGGAGCAAGGAAAATAAAACCTAGGATTTTTATATCAATTCCACCAAATATTAATTCCAGAAAACTATAGGATACACAACATAATGCAGATGACAATAAAAAGCGAAATAAAATACTTACAGGTCTATTCATATTTCCCAAAAAATGTCCAAATAAAGTTAAGATCGGAGCAATCATTATTACAATAAATGCACCTAATAATTGATATCTTGTATTATCGTCAAAGATTATTAAGTTAAACATGACTAAAATAACGACGGTCAAAATATATAAAATTAATCCAGTCAACCATCTATGTAACGCTCCAAACCAATAATTAGACTTAAGTCTATTTGATTTTGCCATGATTGTGATTTCAGCCATAGCAAGTCCATATAATGCAGTGGAAAAAATACCGAGAGCAGTCAAATAGTTGTAGTCGGTTAAATAGAGATGTGCAATCATGTTCAACAGAAAACCTGCTAATACAAAGCAGCACATAAAATTCAGCCTTCCCTTAGCTAATAAAGTAGTATTTTGGGGTATGGGTAGGGGAGATGTTGTGACTTGCAATTCTATTGTATAAGTATCAGGCTCAGAATTTGCGTGCAATACAAGCTGACGGTTGTAAATTTTATCAGCCAATAATTTACCAGTATCAATTATGATTTGGCAATCAACCTCATTGTTTTCAAAATTCTGCGGTTCAAAGGAGATCCAAGGGTGGTCGTAAGGTGTGTGCGGCGGGTCACTCGGATGTGGTGCGACTTCCCATCTGCCGCAAAGTATTGTATCTGGAATTGGGTTGCTGATTACGAGGGATTGTGTTAATATTTCTCTATAGTCCGTAGCAATACTATTTAGCCGATCGCGATTACTTCTCACTTTCGGCAAACAGCTAACATCCAGAGATTGAAGAACAGCTAAAGCATCAGCGGCTGACTTGTATCGGTCTTGCAATCTCGGTGCTACCATCCTCTCCAGCCAGTTCATCCAACCCTGCGGCAATGGTGGAACTAAATGCCGGAAATGAATGCTATAATTATCATCGATCAAGTTGCCGATATCCACAGATTTTGTACCAGTCAATAAGCAAATCAGCGTCGCCCCTAAGCCGTAAAGGTCGGATGCTTGTGTTAATACCCGGTTAAACATTTGCTCTGGTGGCATGAATCCCATCGTGCCTTTGACTACGCTGCTGGCGGCGATGTTTCCGCCTCCTAAGCGGGCAAAACCGAAGTCTACTAGGTAAACATTTAACTCGTCATCGATTAACAAGTTTTCCGGTTTGATGTCGCGGTGGATTACGGGCGGTTTCTGGGATTGCAGGTAAGCTAGAATTTCTAAAGTGGCGATCGCAATTTGTTTAATATCCGGCGGCGAGAAAGTCCGGGCGATCGCACTTTCAGCATTTTTGTACTCCTGCACCATGCAAAATCCGCTGTCAGTCCCGAAAGCATCGAAATAGCGGGGGATACCTGGAAAATCCAAACTTTCCAGCACTTTGATTTCTTGTTCGTAAGCTTCGTATTCCGCCCAGCTAGCACCTAATTGGGCGAATTGAAATTGCTTGATGACAACAGAGTTTGTTGTGTTAATTTTTGTGGCGAGATAGGTGACGCGGCCGCCCAAACTGTTGTATCCGAGTTCGCGGGATACTTGATAGCCATGTGTGGAAAAGTCGGGAAAAGCGTTCATAAGGTTTGATCGTTCGGACTTCAGTCCTTTAACCGTTATTTAAGAAGGACTAAAGTCCTTACTACGAACGGGGTTAATTTATGTGGGTAGATATTAAAAAGCGCTCTTACCAAGATAACTTTTTAGGGAAAGGGCGGCAAGTGTGGTAAGATTTGAATTCGCGATCGGTTCTAGCGGGGAGCAGCCGTTAGAGGAAACGGGGAAAGTTCGGTGCAAGTCCGGCGCTGTCCCGCAACTGTAATGAAACCCTTGTGGTTTCTCAAGTCAGAATGCCCGCCGATATCTAACTCACTTTTGAACGCATCTGCGAGGTACGGATGATGGATGGAATTAATGCGGCTGTACGCACAAAGCACAGTCTATTTGTTTGCACTGCTTGCGCTAGTGTTTGGAAAAACGGCAAGCGCGAAGGTAAAAGCGGCGGCCAACAATTTATGGAAAATTTGTCGCAACTCGCTAAAAATTGGGAGTTTTCTGATAAATTTGAGATTCAAGAAGTTGAGTGCATGAGTGCTTGCAGTCACTCTTGTGCGGTGTCTTTTGCGGCTGTGGGAAAGTACACTTATCTGTTTGGTGATTTACCTGCAAATGAGTCGGAAAGCGTCGAAGCGGTTCTCGAATGCGCGGGTCAATACTATGCTAAACCGGATGGTTTGTTGCCTTGGTCTGAGCGTCCTCAAGCTTTGAAAAAAGGCGTTTTGGCGAAGATTCCACCACTGGGAAATTAGATAGGTTTGTAGTAAGGACTTTAGTTTTTTCCTTCTCGTTCCTAGGCTTTGCCTGGTAACGCATACGCAGAGGCTCTGCTTGGTATTAAAAGCGCTCCTTTATTCCAGCGAGGCAGATCCTCTAGATTAGTATTCCCAGGCAGAGCCTGGAAGATATCCCATCACCAAATAAGCACAAAATTATCAATGCACAAAATTCCTGTTACTGTCATCACTGGTTTTCTGGGTAGCGGCAAAACTACCTTAATTCGCCACTTATTGCAAAATAATCAAGGTCGCCGCATTGCTGTTCTGGTTAACGAATTTGGCGAAATCGGAATTGACGGAGAACTGCTGCGCGATTGCCAAGTTTGCGACGAAGAAGAAAATGTAAGCAGCAATATTGTTGAACTAACAAATGGTTGTCTTTGCTGCACTGTTCAAGAGGAATTCTTGCCGACTATGCAGGAATTGTTGAAGCGTAGAGAACAAATTGATTGTATCTTAATAGAGACTTCTGGTCTCGCACTTCCTAAACCTTTAATTCAAGCTTTTCGCTGGCCGGAAATTCGCACCGGTGCTACTGTAGACGGTGTTGTTGCTGTTGTCGATTGCGAAGCTATTGCTAGCGGTTCTTTTGTCGGTGATATCGATGCTTTGATGGCCCAGCGGCAGGCTGATTCTAGTTTAGACCACGAAACTCCGATCGAGGAATTGTTTGAAGATCAGTTAGCCTGTGCCGATATGGTACTTTTAACGAAGGTCGATCGCGTAGATGCGGAAACTCACCAGAAAGTCCAAAGCTGGTTGCAGCAAGAGTTACGTCCGAGTGTGAAAATTGTGCCCTGCAAAGGTGGCGAAATTAACCCTGATGTGCTGTTGGGATTTAATGCGGCGGTTGAGGATGATTTGGAGTCTCGCCCGAGTCACCATGACACTGAGGAGGAACACGAACACGATGATGATATTAACTCGACTTTCTTTATTGCCGATCGCGAATTTGAACCTGAAGCTTTGGTGAAAAAGCTGCAATCCTTGATGCAGCAGGAGGAAATCTATCGGATTAAAGGGTTTGTGGCGGTTCCCAAGAAACCGATGAGGATGGTGTTGCAAGGTGTCGGATCACGCATAGAATATTTTTACGATCGTCCTTGGCAACCTTCCGAACTCCGCCAAACCAAACTGGTGATTATTGGTAGAGAGTTAGAGCGCGATCGAATTGCAGCTATGATTAACAATTAATTGTAATTTGAGGGGGCGGGTTGATCGATATTTTGAATTGCAGCAAATATTATTGGTAACACTCGCCTCTAGAAGCTCTCACGAACAATTTATTAACATTATTTAATATTGTGACTACTGCCAGCAAGTCTGGTGTAAAATAGCGATAATGGTTATCATTGTAAAATAATCGAGGTCAAGTATGGTGACTGCTGGGGCGATCGAATCAGTTCCTGTTACCGTTCTCACGGGTTATCTCGGCGCAGGCAAAACTACGCTACTGAACCGCATTTTAACACAGGAACACGGCAAAAAAGTTGCAGTCATCGTCAACGAATTTGGCGAAGTAGGCATTGACAACCAACTGATAATTGATGCCGATGAAGAAATTTTCGAGATGAACAACGGCTGCATTTGCTGTACAGTCCGAGGCGATTTAATTCGGATTATCGGTAACTTGATGAAGCGGCGAGACAAATTCGACCACATAGTCATCGAAACCACAGGTTTAGCCGACCCAGCACCCGTAATTCAGACATTTTTTGTAGACGAAGATATGCGGGACAAATTACTGCTAGACGCAGTTTTCACCGTAGTCGATGCCAAGCACATCGGGCAGCACTGGGACGCAGACGAAGCTCAAGAACAAATTGCCTTTGCCGATGTAGTTTTACTAAACAAAACCGATTTAGTAACTGAGGAAGAACTGGCCGAATTAGAAAAGCGGATTCGCGCCATGAATGCAATGGCAAAAATTCACCGCACCCGCAACGCTGAATTAGAAATGGATGCTTTGTTGGGCGTTAAAGCATTTGATTTGAACCGGGCTTTAGAAATCGAACCAGACTTTTTGGGCGAACACACTCACGAACACGACGAAACAGTTACCTCAGTAGCAATAGTAGAATCCGGCGCTATTGACCGCAACAAATTTAGCGATTGGATGGAGGAATTGTTGCGAACTCAAGGCCCGAATATCTTTCGGACAAAAGGCATTTTGAATGTCGCCGGAGACAACAAGCGGTTTGTTTTCCAAGGAGTACACATGGTGTTTGATTGCCGACCGGATAGACCTTGGAAAGCTACAGAAACTCCGAAAAACGAGCTTGTATTCATCGGTCGCAATTTAAAGGAAAATCAATTGCGAGAGGATTTCCGTAAATGTCTGGTTTAACTGATATATTGAAGCATTTTTAATCAGCCTTTGAGGAACGGGCAAGATGCCTGTTCCACAAGAAGAAAATTCATCTTTTGTGGAACGGAACAGGCAAGATGCCTGTTCCACAAGAAGAAACTTCATCTCTTGTGGAACGGGCATCTTGCCCGTTCTTAAGAATAGTGCAACATCTCTGATTCAATAAATATGGGTAACAAAAAGACAAATAAAAGTGAACAAACCCTGGAAATTCATGCCAAAACAATGCTGTCTGACTACGTAACTGCTGTTACTTGGTCGCCGGATGGCACAACTTTAGCAGTCTCTTCTGCTGCGGGCGAAGTGATGCTGGCGAAAGTAGGGGCAGTTAATGAATTGTCCTTGCAAACGCTACAAACTGCCACGGGTAAATCAGCCGATTGCTTGTCTTTTTCCCGCGACAGTCAATTCCTAGCTGCTGGCGGACAAGACGGAAAAGTGCGAATTTGGCGCGTTAATTCTGGGGAATTAATTGCTGATTTGGATAACCAGCGCGTCTGGGTTGATAAGTTAGCTTGGAGTCCCAACTGCAACCAGTTAGCTTTCAGTATGGGCCGCTACGTTCAAGTATGGAATGCTGAGGATAATGTTGTTGAAGTAACGCTGAATTTCGACTCATCATCTATCCTGGATTTAGCATGGCATCCGATGGTTCAATATCTGGCAGTTAGCGGCTATCAAGGTGTCAAAGTTTGGCATGGCGAAGACTGGGACGAAGACCCGGAAATTTTATCAGTACCCTCTGCAACAGGTGCAGTTTCTTGGTCGCCACAAGGGGAATATTTAGCTTGTGGCAATATGGACAATACTCTCATTGTTAATGAATGGGGTAATTTTGAACCGTGGGTAATGCAGGGTTTTCCGGGGAAAGTTCGGGAGTTAGCTTGGTCGGATAAAACTAATTCTTTGGGTGCACCTTTGTTAGCTGCTTCGAGTTCTCAAGGCATTTCTGTCTGGGAAAGAGACACTGATGAAAGTGTCGGTTGGGAAGGTAGGGCGTTGGAGGTACATGAAAAAGTGGTAAATGCGATCGCCTTTCAACCTAGCACGTTTTTATTAGCTTCCGCCGCCGCAGACGGTCAAGTTTGTTTGTGGTACGAAGCAGAACAATTGCTGCAAATTCTAGAAGGTGCAGAGGGCGGTTTTTCCTGTCTCGCATGGCATCCCGAAGGCCAGTTTCTGGTCGCGGGCGGCTGTGGAGGTGAATTGTTGGTTTGGTCACAATCTATGGGCGGCAAAGATTTCGGGCTCAGCAAGCTGTTATAAGTAGGGCGTTAAATTACTTTTTGCGTAAGTAAGCGTAAAAAACGCACAACAGATAGAGGCTATGCGTCCAAGAGTGTTATCCTCTCTTTCTTGTCAAAACTCCTTGACTGGGACTGAACAGCAAAGCCAGTAAAAATAGCCCAAAAACAACTAATACAATTGCCGCACCAGACGGCATATTCAAATAATAGCTGAGATACATACCAGCCACGCTAGCTGTAATCCCAATAATGGCTCCTAATCCCATCATTAAATGTAGCTCTTTTACCAATAAATACGCCGTAATTCCCGGCCCGATTAATAGCGAAATTACTAACAGCGCGCCCACAGTTTGCAAACTCGCAACAATCGTCAGCGTAATCGCCGAAATCATCCCCAAATAAATCCAGTTTACAGGCAAACCGGACGCTTGCGCCCCCAGCGGATCAAAAGTATAAAAGAGCAATTCTTTGTAAAGGAGTTTAACCGCCACCAAAATAATCAAAGTTATGACAAAAGTCTGCTGCACGTCACTAGGTGCAACTGATAAGATATTCCCGAACAAAAACCCATCTAAGTCTAATTTGGTTGTCCGCAACAGGCTAATCAGCGTGACGCTAATTGCTAAGAATGTAGATAAAATTAATGCCATTACAGCATCAATTTTTAAACGAGATTGTGATTGAATCCACGCCATAATCACAGCGCTGATAATTCCCGATATAAACGCGCCTATAGAAATATTGAAACCTAAAGAAAAAGCTACCGGCAATCCTGCTAATACTGAATGGGCAATCATGTCAACCATCATTCCCATTTGCTGTACAATTAAATACGATCCGACAACGGCGCAGAGAATGCCTAGCAAAATGCCGACGGCGATCGCATTTCGCATGAACTCGAATTGTAGCGGCTCAATTAGAAAATTTAACATTGAATTAGGTTAATAATAGGGTTTTTTCAACCACAATTAACTGCACAGGCAGGATACCCGTGCCACAATCAATTTTAAAGATAAATCTTTTTTTCCTTACGCCGAAACCAAACTTAAATCGTATCCATAGGCTTTTTGAATATTGGCTGCGGTGAGAACTTCTCGGCAGGAGCCAGTTGCAATTAAATGCTTATTTAGCAACAATAAATTGTCGTACTGTTTTAAAGTTTCGCCTAAATCGTGGCTGATTACTAGCAATGTTTTATTTTCGGCTTTGAGTTCTGCAAAAATATCGAAAATAATTTCTTCTGTTGCTTTGTCGATCGCGTTAAAAGGTTCGTCGAAGAAGAATAAATCGGCTTGTTGGGCGATCGACCTTGCTAAAAAAATCCGCTGCTGCTGTCCGCCAGACAGTTCGCCAATTTGTCGATCGCGCAAATCCCACATTCCCACCCGCAGCAAAGCAGCTTTCACCAATTCTTGCGACTGCTTCGAGGGGCTGCGAAACCAACCAGTCTGGACAGTTCGCGCCATCATTACCGCATTCCACACCGTAATCGGATAATCCCAGTCAATTTGCGATCGCTGCGGCACATAAGCCACCCGCGACAACTGTTCTTTCAGCAGCCGCCCCTGATATTTGACCAAACCCCGACAGGCCGGGATCAATCCCAGCATCGCTTTCACCATCGTGCTTTTCCCCGCGCCGTTGGGGCCGAACACACCGGTTAATTGTCCCGATTCTAAATGGAAATTCACGCTGTTGAGGGCCGAAATTCCTCGATAATTGACAGCCAAGTCTTGCACTTCTAGCATAATTAGAGATTTTGAGAACGATTCTTGTTCGTAGCTACTAGAATAGGATAACTCGAAAAAGCAATAACGATTATCGTTCCAAAGGTAAAAATGTTAACGAACTGGGCTGGAAAAACCCGCAGATTGTGCGGTGCGGCTGTTTTGGTAATTGGCTGCGGAGTGGTTGGATGCAGTGGAGGACAGAACGCCAGCAATCCGGTGTCAGAGAGTCCCGGCGCCAACTTGCCCAAAGTCGTCGCTACGACTGGCGTTATCTGCGACATAACTAAAGAAATTGCTCAAAGTTCGATCGCCACCACCTGTCTCATCAAGCCGGGAGACGACCCCCACGCCTACCAAACCAAGCCGGAAGACCGCAAAGCCATTGAAACAGCAAATCTCATTTTATACGGCGGCTACAACCACGAACCCAGCATCATTAAGTTAATTCAATTCAGCAGTAATTCCGCCCCCAAAATTGCCGTACACGAACTCGCCGTTCCCAAACCGCTGATGGGCAAACACGAGCACGAACACGGCGAAGATAAAGCGGAAAACCAACCCCATGCAGAAGGTGAAAAAGTCCCTGACCCTCACGTTTGGCATAACCCTCAAAATGGTATCCGTATGGTAAAAACAATTCGGGATGAATTGATTAAAGTTTCCCCCACCAATGCTCAACTTTATACAAAAAATGCAGCAAGCTTAACAGATGAGTTGCAAAAAATAGATACTTGGATAAAATCTCAGATTGCGACTATTCCAGCCCACAAACGCAAGTTAGTAACAACTCACGATGCTCTGAGTTACTATGCCGATGCTTACGGTTTGGAGATTGCGGGAGCTTTGCAGGGTGTGACAACAGAGGAACAGCCCACCGCAGCAAGAATTGCCCAATTGTCCTCAGAAATTAAGACCGCAGGAGTGCCGACAATTTTTGCTGAAACTACAACTAATCCGAAGTTGATGGAGACTGTGGCGAGGGAGGCAAATGTCAAAATTTCGGACAAGGAACTTTACAGCGACGAGTTGGGCGGCCCCGGCACTGGTGCTGATACATATCAGGGAATGCTGAAAAATAATACTTGCGCGATTATTTCTGGCCTGGGCGGCAATTGCACTCCTTTTGCAACAGAAGCAATACCAACTCCCAAACCATAGAGTTCTTAGGGTGCTTCGTGTACCCCTTACATTTATTGGGTACACAGCAAAAAGCAGCGCTCGCAATCGCAGGGGTTTTCGATTGCAAGCGCAGCGTTTGCTGCGAGGAATTTAAGGTGAATTTGGCTCCTCGGTACTGGGGGGTTTTTGGCCAATTCCTAATTGCTTCTTAGAGGATTTTAAGTCTTTCCAAAGCATCTTAATATCTTTATAGGCTTTCTCAGCGCTAATTTTCCCCCCTGTTTCTAGCGAGCAAATATAAGTTATTTTTTGAGCAAACTCTTGCAAGTTGGCATTAAACGCCAAGTTTTCTGGCGTGAAATCACCGTAGTAGCGATTGCGAGGATGTAAAAAATCTTCCCGCTCTTTCATTGCCCCCTCCTAATTAAACTTTTGGTATTCAACTTTTGGTTCGGTCTCTGCTGTTAATAGCACTATTTGTACTCAGTATCGCGGCGCTAACTTGCTTCTATTGTATTGCGTAAGTAGCAATTGTGCTTTTTCGCTCTGTATTTAGTCTATTAATGCAGTCTTAACCTTAAGTTAGCTTTATTTTAACTTTTCTTTAACCTAAAAGCAAAAAAATTGGGAAATGCGCTATTCGCATCTCCCTTTAGATAGATTTTAAAGTGGTTGATTAACCTTTTCTGAAGCCGAATATTTACTTGTGGCACTCGCAGCCGGCGTGGCCGCAGCCTTGACCGTTGGGGTGGCCCTCAGCGCAAGCAGTGGAACAGTATGTTTTGCCGTCTTTTTCAATGGCTTCGCTGGGGCTGACAACGCACGAACATGAAGGACAGGCACATTTTGTTTGGGTGGCAGTAGTCATTTTAGATTTCCCTCGTGGTTTGTTTGTTGATAATTATATCTGAACACATATTCAGATATAAGTCAAGGGAATGTAAAACTTTTGTAACAAAAGGTTTGCCGATCGCACTAAAATGAAAATGAGAATTAAAACCAGGCGGGAAAAGATGTCACCCAACTCTGCTGTTAATGGAGCGATACGTCAGCCTCGCGAACAAAACGATACACCAACGTGCGATCCATCGCACCTAGTTGACTGTTTGCGGACCGGGAACATCCAAACACAAGTTCTCAACACCGCAAAAGCGCAGCGGATGGCAGAGTTTTTCAGTCTTTTGGGAGATGCCAACCGCCTGCGGCTGCTGTCGGTTTTGGCAAAACAAGAACTGTGCGTGTGTGACTTAGCTGCGGCGTTGAGTATGAGCGAGTCAGCAGTATCGCATCAGTTGCGGGCATTGCGGGCGATGCGGTTGGTAAGTTACCGCAAGGTTGGGAGACAAGTTTTTTATAGTTTACTCGATCGCCACGTTTTTGAACTTTACCAAGCAGTCGCCGAACACTTAGACGAAGCCTAATATTATTCTCCTTGGATGGTGTGGCCTGTCACCACAACCGCCTGTTTAATTGATTCTTCAGAAGCTTGAGCCTCAACCGTAACAGTCTTAGCTGCCACATCGACATTGACAGAAGCATCGGAGTCAACTGTTTTGATGGATTTGGTAATTGTATCACCGCAGCCAGAACAGACGATCGACGGAACTTTGAGTACCAGTGCCATAATAAAACCCAACTCTTGTAGATGACAGTATTGATTGTGCTTTTATTTTAATCTAATTTCGCTTTCAAAGCAAAAGGGCGCCAGAATAAATTCTGACGCTACAAGAAGTATCTCTTCCGGCGCAGATTAATGACTGATGACTAATGACTGATGACTAATGACTTAGTATCGGGTATGCACCGCCCAACGGCGACGGCTACAGGCCGCAAACTCGCAACTAAATCTACCATATCTGCCAAAGAAAGAGCTTGCCGCGCGTCAGAAACCGATTTTTCCGGTTGCGGGTGACACTCAACAATTAATCCGTCTGCACCGCAAGCAACCGCTGCTTTGGCGAGTGGTGCGACTAATTCTCGCTTGCCGACAGCGTGAGAAGGGTCTACAATTACTGGCAAATGAGTTAACTGTTTCAGCGCTACGACTGCACCTAAATCTAATACGTTTCGCGTGTAATTGTCGAAGCTGCGGATGCCTCTTTCGCAGAGAACTACATGAGGATTTCCGTGGCTGAGAATGTATTCGGCGGCCATCACAAATTCTTCGATTGTGGCTGACAAGCCGCGTTTTAGCAGGACTGGTTTTCCGGCTTGACCGATCGCCTTTAGTAACTCGAAGTTTTGCATATTGCGACTGCCTACTTGCAGCATATCAGTATAAGTGACAACTGGCTCGATTTGGGCGATCGACATTACCTCTGTCACCACAGGTAAACCGTAACGCCGGCTGACATCGGCTAAAATTTTGAGTCCCTCAATTCCCATCCCTTGGAAAGCATAGGGAGATGTGCGAGGTTTGTAGACTCCGCCTCGCAAAGCTTGCACCGATGCTGCTGAGAGTTGGCTGGCGACTGTTTCCATTTGTTGGGAACTTTCGACGGTACAGGGGCCGCCGATGATTAATAATTCTGTGCCACCGACTGAGACTGTTTCTGAGAGTTTGACTATTGTTTGGTGTTCGGGATGAGATTTGGTGACGAGTTTGGCTTCTAACATGAGGGTATTTTCCTGGAAATTTAAGTGGATGGTTGACAACAAAAAACCCGAAACTTTTAAGGAGTTCCGGGTTGGTGCGAAAAGACAGCGCGACAATTTACCCAGAACTCCTGTGGGGCCAAAAATAAAAGCTGTAGTACCAGTTACTGAATAATGTCATTGCTGTTTTCGCTTGTACTCGATTGGTTGTTGGGGAAAAAAGTAGAAAAAACAAAACCGCAGGTGTTAATCTGCGGTTCGCCCGGATGTTCACAGTGAATTGTAAATTCACTCCGGGCGAACTCTCCAGTACCAAAAATAAAAATTGCTGCTTGTTGTGAACATAGGTGAAGTGCTGCGATTTGTGGATTAAACACAATACTACTTGACAAGCTAGCACAGACTGGTAGGAATGTCAAGCATTTTTTTGCAAAATGTAGCGAAACGGCATTGCCGTTTAACTCGGCGCGGTTGTCGTTTTTTTGGCTATGTCTGTTACTATATCGACATAGGGACAAAACGATAAGTCCTTATATCGACAAACGACCCTATCCGATCGCGCGCCTGTGTGTCAGGCTAGACACATAGACAAATCGATATAGCGATATGGAAACTTTGACTCCAAGTAAAACTGTGTCCGTAAAAATTTATCTACCTGAAGAGACAAGAGCCAAGTTCAAAGCATCTTGCGCCATGCGTAGCCTCAGCATGAATGAGGTTCTGTTGGAGTACATCGAAACTTGGTTACATGAAAATGAACCCGTTTTAGACCCAAAGCCCCAGCGCGTCAAGACGATCGCCAAAACTGAGGAAACAGACTGATGACCGATCGACTATATCGCAATACGGTTCAGTTAACACTGCTAATTCCCCGGAGATCCCCCTAAATCCCCCTTAAGAAGGGGGACTTTGAGCAATTTATTGTCCCCCCCTTTTTAAGGGGGGCTAGGGGGGCTCTGTCTTATCTGAACCGTATTGGACTATATCGAATAAACGGCATCCTCGAACCAACCGCGAGGGGCAAATGCTGAGAGATTCAGATAACCCAGAGAAATCTTGGGAGGATTTAGAAGCCGAACTGCTTCCTCACCGTCCTTTTTATGCCCCCGGCGAAACTGAAAATTGAAAAAGACCTTTATGCTAAGCGACGATGTGTTCAGCAAAAAATGAAGGCTGAAAAACGCCCCGATATTGCAGGCCGCTCTTATTACTACTGCACGGAGACAAATAATGATGACTAACTCGAATTACCGACTGCTACCTGCCAGAGATGAGTATGTCCAAGTGTCTATCTATCTCAATCGGGTGCATTTGGACGGATATACGCCCGATCGCGCGATCGTACAATTGATCGAAATGGGTTATGCTCCTACTTTGCAATATCAGTGGAATCCAAAACGAAATGAGTTTGATTTATTTGCTCTAATTCACGATCGCCCGATCGCAGATTCACTGATGGATAAACAGGCTTGTGATGCTCTCTGGGCTGCTTTTAACGAATCTTCGCTTTACGTGATTGGTTGCGAGGGGGCCCAAAATCCTAACTGGCTAGCGGCACGCAGCTTTAATGATCCGCGCCGTCACGCTACGCCGGAGGAAATCGAGCCTCTGCAAGCAAATGCTACGGCCACTGCTTAATATTTTAGTCCCAGCCGAAATCTCGATCGCACAATTCGGCCAGTCTTTGGTTGTGCGATCGAAAATATGTTCTCAATTGGTCGTATACTGTCTCGCCGATGGGCGGATATTGGGTGGCGTTGTACTTTTCGTAGGTTTGTAGTTGGTGCGGCGGCAATTCTAGAAATTTTAAGACGCTGTTGTATGTGCCGAAGGGATTGGTATACAAGTCTTCGCTTTTGAGGATTAAAAGTTGTGATTTGGGAAAAAGTTTCATCCAGGCTGGGAGTTGATCGGCGTAAATGCCGCGGGTTAAATAACTGTGGTGTTGGTGTTCGTAACTGTAGTAGTTTGGGTTGGCTATGAGTTTTTCTATTTCGCCTTGGAGTCTTTCGGGTTCGGAGGCGATCGCACTTTCTAATGATAGGGATTCGTAGCCTATTTTGATATAGTAATAATAGTGGGAAATTGCGCGTTCTACTGGGTTTCTCAGCAGGGCGATTATTTTAACTTTCGGGCATAAATCGTGGATTCGTCGCGGAACTTGGGGGTGACAGATATAGTAGGGGCTGGCTTCTCCGGTTAGTAGATTTTCGCCTGTTTGGGACTGGGGAAATTGGGCATAGTACCAGTCTGGGCTTTTGTCGAAGTTTAAGTCGAAGTAATGGATTTCTTTTTCGGCGGCGGGGAGGATTTGGGGATGTTGGATTAGGTAATTGTACAGAGAGGTTGTGCCGCCTTTTTGGGCACCGATGATGATGAAGTCGGGGGGTTTGGAGGGTTGTTTCATTGGTGGGGATGGTAGGTTGATATTTGGCACTTGTACTGACAGTGTGCCGGGGGGTAAAACGAAAATTCGATCGCACTGACATCTTGCACCATTTTGGAGAACAGGCAAGATGCCTGTTCCACTCATAGTTCAATTTTCTTGTGGGGTGGGCCGAAGATCCCGCCCCTAAAAGGCTGATTGGCAAGGGTGCAAGATTTGAGATCGCACTTTGAGGTATCGCGGAAATTCGATCGCCCAATTTAGATTCGATCGCACGGATACGCCTAACCACAATTCGATCGCCCACTTTACATTCTAGATTCCGGTGGTTGAAACCGAGCTTACACAAACAAAGCCCGTCTGGGCGGGCTGGGAAATACATCGGATAAGATCGCGATCACTGTTTTGGGGTGATCTAATTCACTCTCGATCTTGGTACTGACATTTCTATTTAACTAGATTAGAGTGGAGTTAGGGAACTCTCATCCTTGCGGGGCAAATCTTTCTCGGAAAAATATATTATCGGGGGTGGTTTTGGTTGCGGGTTTGTGGGTTTTATTTTTCAGCCAAAGTACAGATTTAAATTTGTGCAAGAGACTGATATGTAAGTTGCAAAAAATGGGAACAATAAAGATGGGATTGTACTGTCGAGCAGTAACTACCTGCAATACCATCTCTGAAATTATTCAGGAAGGCGTCAATGTTTAAGAGCAAATTATCCAAAGTTATCGTATCCCTGCTGCGGCGGATTGCTGGTGTTACCAGATCCGGGGCTAAGCGGCTGATGAGAGCAATGCTGCAAGCGCTGATGGCTATGGGCCGCAGGGCTAAACTACCGATGGCGGGGTTTGTGCTGCCGACGGTGACGATGGTGTTGCTGGTAGTGATTTTGTTGACTGTGGCGATTACGCTGCGATCGTTCGATCGGGCGAATACGGCGCGTAACGTGCGCGTGAACCAGCAGGTGCTGGCGGCCGCGACTCCCGCGCTAGATCGGGCAAAAGCAAAAATTCAGTTTATGCTGGATCAAAGCCAGGGTAGGGGTACTCCTTCCGATGCAGATTTGTACCTGCTGATAGCAAACCCAATTCCAACAAGTGGGACTGTAACCGATTATTATACCTTCGGGGACGAAAAACGTCTGAAACTTCAGTATAACCTAGACGGTACCGGCGGCATAACTCCCGATCTTCGCGTTAACGATCCTAATTTTAATATCGAAACAAATGAATCTATAAACACTGCTTGGAGATATCCCGTCGATACGAACAACGACGGCAAATTTGACACTTTTACGCTCTACGGCATATTCTTCCGCACCCCCCCAAGGGACGACACTAAGCTTAGCCCTACTCTGGGTGAGTTCTTAAGACCAAGAAAACCGCTGGAAGCAAGAACGCCGCCGATGTCGGTGGCCGGACTTAATCCTAAGTGCTTGCAGGGTGGAGGTACTGCTGCTAGTTTAGCGGGCGACTCAGGCTGGTACAGGCTAGACGGCAAACTTAAAAAAAGTTTTTTTGTTTATACAGTTAACGTACCCATAACCGATACCGAAGCGACCGCATTGGGTAGTAATTATCAAAAATTCACAGGCACTACCAGCATTTCAGCCCTGGAATATCAGCAAGACCAAAGCCGCATTCCTATCGCCAACAACGCGGTGGTTTATGAAGACGATTTAGAAATATCGCCGGGACCTCCGCTGAATCTAAATGGGCGGCTATTTACAAACAGTAATTTACTGGTATCAGGGGCGGCTAACGCTAACAGCATCAAACTCTATCAGGTCAGCAGCCCAGAGTCTTGTTTCTACGAGCAAGAAAACAGCAAAATTGTTGTCGCAGGCAATGTAGTAAATGGTCTGTCAACTGACAACACGACCAAAAATGCAGTGGACGTACACCTTTACAAAAAAGCTAGCCTGCCTGGGAGCGGAAGAACGGCATTCATGCTGGGTAAAAAATTAGAAATTAAGACCAGTGAGGAATCAGCTAGCAATCCTACCTTAGACGTTCTTTACAACAACGAAGCCTATACAAAGCGCCTAGATTTGCTAGTAGAAGCGCAGATGGGAAACCCCGCCAGCCCCAACCCCGAGACTAACGATCCGTTGTTAGTGCAGCAGCGGCCTAAGCAGACCCAAGATCGCAAACAAGCGCTGACAGAATATTTTAAACAGCTCACCCGGAAGGTTCCTTTTGCGGAAGTGCCTCTTGTTGGAGGAGACGCAACGGCAGGGTACGGTCTTGCATGGGCAACACCGGCCGGAACCCCACCCATTCTAGGCACCCAAGACACCCTAAGACCTGTAGACAAATGGAGCCTTCCAAACCCTGGAGACACCAACATCAACCTAAAGCTGGATAAGCTATACGCAACCAACCCCATACCAGAACCTCCTACTGAAGAAGAATTGCTGGGCGATCGCGTTGTGGCTGGCAACAACTTGCCAGCCCTCAGATGGGACGGCGCCAAATTTATCAAGACACCGGAAACAGTAGCAGCGAAGTGGAATCCGACCGACGGCGGCACTACGCGGGAAAGATCGCCACAGGTGACGAAGCTCGCGGATGTCGGAGCGATCGATCGCGACGGTTTCTGGGAAGGAGAAGCGGCGAGAAACCCGGAAAATCCATTAGACGGCAATGGCGGCTTGCGTGTCATTACTGGTGCAGGGGTTTACGAGCGCAAATATTCTTTCCTGCCACCCCCCAGTTGGGTAAATTCTGCTGGGACTACCGTAACTGGGGACACGGCAACTTACGACGACCCGGCAACTCCCGCTACAGAAACGTTCCCCGTCGTCTGGCCGGACTCTATGCCGATGTCGCCACTGGGTTTAGGGTCTCAAGTTTATAACAATAGTGTTCCAGGCCCTTTTGATCCGACAAAGTGGGTTCCCTTTGTCGGAACCGCGCCAGCCACTCCTTATCCTCCGGGAGGACTACCGCCATTTGGGCTGCCATCCCCCGTTACAGGCTCGATCGACCCCAACACTCCCCAGTATGCCAAGGGCGATTTGCGGATGCGGGCAACAGTAGTTTATCACTATGCAGATAGTCCCCCGGCGAAGGGAGAGTTGAATGACAAACCGCTAGCCTGCATCAGCAGCTATTATGACCCCAGCACGGCTTCGACGGCAAGAAATTTAAGTACACTTCCAGATGTCAGCGGTCAGCCTGTAGGAGATCCTTTTGGAGAACTAGGAGTTCGCGGCAGTCAAATTGGGTCTAATAACGGCATCACCTACCCCTCCCCAGGAGTGGGAGCCAGACCAAGCGGAACTGCCACAGTCGCTGCTAATGGGTTGTTGAGCGGTAGCGGAAATGTGGCGTTGGACGCGCAAGCTAATTTAGTCTTCCCTGACGGTCGGTTTGCCAACAAGCCGTTGAGAGAGGCTCTTGTGGTGGCTCCCGCCGCTCGCACTTTAGCACAAAAAGCTGCTATTGACTCTACTCTTTGCGCTCTGGGAATTCTCAAGGGTACTATAGCTCCCAATCCGGCATTGATTCCTCACGGGGCAATCAGAGAAGTAGCATTTTTGAACGGTCGAGAAATCAAGGCGATCGATCGCGATGACTGGACAACAAACGTTAACGAAGCCTTTACGCTGAGCAGCCCCACCACAGTAGCGCAAGCAGCAAAATTAACAGGGAACTATAATCTGCCTTTAGAAGAACGGGAACCCCTAGAAATTCGCGCTACTCGGATAGACCTCGATTTACTGCGGCGAACTAAACCTTCTGGAATCAACGAGCCTTTACTGCCAAACAGCGGGATTATTTATGCCAGTCGCGACGACGCGCTGCCCGATCGCAGTTTTCGCCCAGCTCTTGCCACAGGTGGCATAGATGAAAGTAGGAGCGCAACAGTCAGCCCCACAGATTCCCTACTAGATCCTACTCGCAAGCCCAACGGAATTCTACTTGTTAATGGTAAGGAGCTAGCCAGAGTTCCCGGCCCCGGTACTACTCCTACTGTGGCGGATGTAGTCCTAGAAAAGGGGCTGACTTTGGCATCTAATTTGCCCGTTTATATCCAAGGTGATTTTAACCTTCACTCCCACCAAGAGTTTGATCCGCCCGGTGATTTGAGTAGCTTTTACGATCGTACAAACCTCGATAAAAACTTTGCCTGTCGCCCAAATGACCCCCGATTAGCTGGTAATTGTACAACAGGCGATACTTGGCGTCCCGCAAACGTACTATCAGATGCTGTCACCCTGCTTTCACAAAATTACCGTTTTGGCTTCCGCAACGAGGGAGATTTTGACCTCCGAAATAATGCCGGTGCTGCTGCTGTAATGCCTCGCAAACAGCAAGGATTTTACAGCAACAACTTTGTCACAAACGGACTTTCCAGCGGGGCATTCACAGCTACGAGCGGCAAATTAGTCAACACAGGAGGCACAGCACTTACGGATGCAAATTACGCAAACAACAGCAATCCTGTTAATAGTTCTTACTTCAACAACTTCGTCACTCCAGTACAGCGACGCGGGGCTTTCCCAGAGTATGTAATGGAAGTTTGTAACAAAATCCCAGTTTCTGCCTGTGAGGATAAGGACTGGTATGTAAATCCGGCAACACTTGGCAAGGCAACAGTTGGTGAGGACATTATCGCTAAAAAATATCTGGCAGGAACAACTGCTATTGCGCCAGCGCCAGAATTGCAGCGCTTCCCCCGCCGTGTTGCTTTTTTGAGAAGTCTTCGTACCGCTACAAGTGACCCGCTGGATACGCCAACGGCTCCTGTGCCATTAGGGATTAGCGGCACAACAGTTGCTAATGGGCCAGGCACAAATCTAACAACACCTAATTCTCTGTGGTTTGGCACGACTGCTACATCAGGCGCTAATGCGGTGACTTACGGTTCAGAAAAATTTCCCTTTGTGTTTAACCAGGCTAAGAAGGACGGGAGCGGTGCAGATCTGCCACAATTAGCCACAAATGACAAATGGCAGCCGCTACTAATGCCGGTTTTGCAGATCCAAACTGTGACGACAGCACCAGTGGCTACTTCATCGACCAGCTTGCCATCAGGTGCAGGTGTCGTGGCCGCTACCGGTTGGATACCCAAGGCTGTAAAGACAACATCTAATATGGTTGTAGGCTCGAATGATACTCCTTCCCGATCGCTTGGTAGTGGCGTCGGTGACTCTAATGGCGGTGTGCAAAATTTGGCCCGATTCTTGGAAAGCTGGGATGCGAACGTAGAATCATCGGTAATCCAGGGTGCCTTTATCCAGTTCAACCGGAGTGCCTACAGCACCGCGCCCTATATCCCAATTCTTAATCCGGTGGCTCCGCAGCAGAGTGCTCAAACTAAATTGCGCAGTCTTTTCGATTCATCGCCAAACCCACCGAGCCCACCTGCACCAAGTATCACTTACAGTGGCGGTACTCCATTGCCTTATTACAGAACCAGTAACGCCAACATCACCGTTAGTGGCAATCAGGTAGGTCGCCTTCCCTTCTTCACGCCGCCCCTGCGGAGTTGGGGTTTTGACGTGGGTCTGCTATCTCAGCCGCCCGACTTGTTTACCCGAAAGTTCACGACTCCTCCCTCAACACCTACCCCGGCCGAGTATTTCCGGGAAGTACCTCGGAATGACGAGTGGGTAAAAACTTTGATGTGCGGAGTGGTAGAAAATACCACCACGAAAGCCACCGACACCCTCACAACTGCCGAGCGAAATAACTGCTCCACTTAACCCTCTAACTTTCCGCCGCGCAATTACTGGAGTCCTATTTATGACTAAGCGACAACAACAAAATTTATCCCAGTCACGAGATGGTGGCTACACGATTATCGAGTCATTGGTAGCGATGATTGTAGTTTCGGTGCTGATGATTGCGATCGCCCCTGTAATGGCTTTCTCAGTAGCAACTCGCGTCCAAGCGCGGCGGACGGAACTGGCCACGCAGGCGGCTAAAGCTTACATTGACGGTTTGCGATCGCAGTCAATTAAGTTTAATGACGCCACAATAAAAGGGTTTCCCGCTAGATACACAGCGACAACTCAGGCAGATTTGGCTAACGCACCAGTTCCGGGAAATAACGCCGATTTATACTGCGTTGACATGGATGGAACAGGACTTTGTGAGACGAGTAGCACTAAAGATTTTTACGTCCAGGGCGCTTGGCTAAATCCCGATCCATCTATTACTAATAACGATCCCACATTAAAAGGCTATCAGCTCTTAGTCCGAGTTTACAGGGCTGATTCCTTTGCTTCGGGTGTAACTTTGAATCCGACCCCAAAGACTGCGAAGCAATCTGTTGTGGGTTCTGGTTTGGGCGATCGGACAAGGCCAGTAGTAGAAATGTCTACAGAGATTCCCGCTACCGGAAATCCTTCGTATAAGTCAATCTTGGATCGCCTCAAATAATAATGAACTACTGTATGCCCATAACTACAGTGAGTGTTATTAGCTTAAAATCCCTCCCAATCACTCGGCAAAGGAAGAAGTAAAAATGAAAAGTTTACTCAGGTTGCTTCTCAAAAGTCAGCACCAAAAAAATCACTTTAAGCAAGCTCAAACCGAAAAGGGCATGACTCTGGTCGAGCTATTAGTCGGAGCGATTATGGCCTTTTTAATCATTACCCCGATGCTCGGTTTTGTAGTCGATATGCTCAATACCGACAGGAGGGAACAAGTCAAGTCAAACACCGAGCAAGACCTTCAGGCCGCCGTTGATTTCATCGCCCAAGATTTGAGTCAAGCTATTTATATTTACGATCAGAAAGGAATCAATGCTGTTAATAATAGCACTCTTCCTACGAGTGGAAAATTACCTGCTCCTGCTAACGGAACTCCAATCCTCGTGTTCTGGAAGCGACAACAGATAAAAAATTCTGTTCCTATTAATCCGACTGTTACTGCAAAACCAAACACCTGCGATACTAAGCCTGGTGAATGCAACGACACCTACGTACTTTCATTAGTTGCGTACTACCAGTTTAAAGACAATAACCTTACTTGGTGTCAACCTTCAGGAGGCACTTGTCCTACCCGTATTGCCCGCTATGAAATTAGAGATGGAGTAAAAAACCCGTCAACTTTGGCTTATTACCCTGACACTGAGACAACAGATGCTCAAAAGAAAGATCCAGCTTTTAACTCACTGTTCGATCTCAGCAAGCCAACAGAAAATGTGACTGTTGTGGGACAGACAGCAAAAAATCCGGAAGTTCTGGTTAATTACATCGACCACAGTACAGCCAACGTTCCAGTTCCACCACAGTGCAAAACTACTCTTGGCGTCACAGACCTACCAGCACCAGCACCAGCATTAACTCAAGGAGATTTATTAACAGCCGACGGCTCAACCAATAGCTTCTACGCTTGTGTAGATACAGCTAAAAACATAGCCCGAGTTACTATCAGAGGAAATAGCCTGCGCCGCCTTCAACCAAACGATGCTGAGTTCAAAACAAGCAGTTCGGCATATTTCCCAACAGCAACCGTTCAAGTACAAGGTTTAGGTGCACGAGGAAAGTAACTGATGCCGGAAACACATTTCCGAATCGCCGCCCGCCGATAAACAATAGGATAATACCATGAAAACCCCACCAATATTATTAAAATTTTTGCATAACTTGGCTGCCAAGCCCAGCCCTAATTTCAACAAAACTGTATCCAGAAAAGGCGATGGAGGATTCACCCTTCTAGAAGTGCTGGTGATAGCGTTAATCATAGGTATATTAAGCTCGATCGCCGCTCCAAGCTGGCTGGCATTCATCAACAGACAAAGAGTCCGCACTGTGAACGATCGAGTTTTCCAATCATTACGAACTGCACAAAGCGAAGCAAAGCGAACGAAGAGCAGTGTCACAGTTACATTCAATTATGCTCCTAATGCTAGTCCCGCTATTGATCCGCCAACCGTTACGATCAATAATATTACCCAGCAGTTAAATGCCGGAGGCGAAATTAAACCCCAAACCATTGCGCTTACCGTTAATACACCTGCTGCTCCTACCACGCCTCCAAACTCGATCGTTTTTGATTACCAAGGCAATCTCACCACAGGTATAACTCCATTTTATGTCACAGTTGCTCCATCTCGCGGCGGTACAAAGCAGTGTGTAATTGTGGACACTCTTCTAGGAGGAATGAGAACAGATGAAGGGACATTCGATACCTCAACAGGAAAGGGTTGTAAGTAGCCCCCCTAGATATTTTTTAATCCATAGCATCAATTCCGCATAAATGCAGAATTGCTAAAATATATTAACTTAAATTATTTTATATTTCAAATCATATTAAAACAGTCAAAATATGCAGTTAGAACTAAAACAAATAATCATCCAGCCAGGAAATCAACTATTACTCAAAGACATAACCTGGCCCATGTTTGAAACCCTACTAACGGAATTGGGAGAAAGTCGCGCATCCAGACTTTCCTACAGCAAAGGAACATTAGAAATCATGGTTCCCCTACCCGAACACGAAGTTGGCAAAGAAAATATTGGGGACTTAGTAAAAATTCTCCTTGAAGAATTAGACAGAGAATTTTGGTCTCTAGGTTCCACCACCTTCAAAAATCAAAAAATGGCTCAAGGAGTAGAACCAGATACCTGTTTCTACATCCAAAACGAAGCCGCAGTCAGAGGCAAAAATCGCATCGACTTAGAAACAGACCCACCTCCCGATTTAGCCATAGAAATCGACCTCACCTCCCGCACTCAGTTCAACAACTACGAAGTATTACGAGTACCCGAATTGTGGCGCTACAACGGCCGCAACCTGCAAATCAGTGTATTGCAAAATGGAAAATACATACAGTCCGATCGCAGTCTCCAGTTTCCCAACTTCCCCATCACCGAGCTCATCCCCCAATATTTAGAACAAAGCAAAACAGCCGGCAGAAACGTCGCCATGAAAGCCTTTCGATCTTGGGTGAAAGCGCAAATTTAGCGGGGGCGATCGGGCAAAACCCACACCGTGCGATCGAATCAATACCGGCGATCGAATCAATACGGGCGATCGAATCACTACCGGCGATCGAATCAATATGGGCGATCGACAAATTTTCTGTAGGGAAACGCCACTGCCATCTCCTTACCCCCAGCTTTTTTAAATTCGCATAAATTTTCACTTAGCGGGTGACAACGTACCTATAATGCTTGCTGCATAAAGGATAGAGCCAAGAAGCCGCGCTGAAAATAGAGACG